>NZ_JBFAKW010000025.1:0-91126 GCF_040655955.1 Streptomyces sp. NPDC050263
AACGGCCCCATGCCATGGTCACGGTATGGTGCGGCAGATTCACAGTTTCATAGTGTTTCGGTGGTCATAGCGTGAGGGAAACGCCCGGTTACATTCCGAACCCGGAAGCTAAGCCTTACAGCGCCGATGGTACTGCAGGGGGGACCCTGTGGGAGAGTAGGACACCGCCGAACAAATATTACGGGAGACCCCCGCACCATCAGGTGCGGGGGTTTTCTGCATTCAGGCTCGTTTAGGGTCTAGTCATGCGCTACGACCTGGTGATCTTCGACAACGACGGTGTCCTCGTGGACAGCGAGCCGATCTCCAACCGGCTGCTGGCCGGCTATCTGACCGAGCTCGGGCATCCCACCTCCTACGAGGACTCCATCCGGGACTACATGGGCTCTGCCATGCACCGGATCCACGACCTGGTGCAGGAACGTACGGGGGAGCGGTTGCCGGCGGAGTTCGACGACACCTTTCACCGGCGGGTGTTCGCGGCATTCGAGCGGGAGTTGGAGCCGGTGCCGGGCGCCGTGGACGTTCTCGCGAAACTGGCCGCGGACGGGGTCCCGTACTGCGTGGCCTCGTCCGGGAGCCATGAGCGGATTCGGGTGGGGCATTGGAAGACGGGGCTCGACCGGTGGTTCGACGAGTCGCGGATCTTCAGCTCGCAGGATGTCGGGAAGGGGAAGCCGGCTCCGGATCTCTTCCTGCACGCGGCTGAGCGGATGGGGGTGGCTCCGGAGCGGTGTGTGGTCGTCGAGGACAGTCCGCTGGGGGTGAGGGCGGCTGTGGCGGCCGGGATGGACGTGTACGGGTTCACCGCGATGACGCCGGCTGCGAAGCTGGCGGGCGCCACTCAACTCTTCTCCGGCATGGGGGAGTTGGCCGACCTGTTGATCTGACCGGCGGCCTGACATTTGTCATGCGTAGCTCCGGACGATCGTTTCTACTGGGGGACCCGTGCCGGCGGCGAAGCTGAGGGCATGACGACGAACCAGCACAAGAGCCGGCACCAGAAGCTGAATGCCTTCACCCCGCTCATCGTGGACGTTGCGGTGCCGCTCGGGTCGTACTACCTGTTCAAGAGCGCGTTCGGGATGAGCACCTTCGCCGCTCTCGCCTGGAGCAGTGTCGTGCCGGCCGGGCGGACGCTGTGGAGCGCGGTCAGGGAACGGACGGTCAACGGGCTCGCGGGGCTCATCCTCGTCGTCAACGTCGTCGGGCTGGTGCTCAGCTTTCTCTCCGGGGATCCGCGGCTGATGCTGGCCAAGGACAGCGGGGTCAGCAGCACGGTCGGGATCGGGATCCTGGTCTCCGTGGCGTTGGGGAGGCCGATGATGACCGCGGGGCTCAAGCCGTTCCTGGTGAAGGGCGACGCGGTCAGGGAGGCTGCCTGGGAGCGGCTGGAGAGCGGGGCGTCGGTCGCGTCGGCGGACTTCGGGAGGCGGGAGCGGGCCTTCTCGACCGTGTGGGGTGTGGTGCTGCTCGCGGAGTGCGTCGTACGGGTCGTGGGGGCGTACACCGTGCCGGTGGACACGATGGTGTGGCTCGGGTCGGTGGTGATGGTCGTGGCGATCGGTCTGGGGGTCGGGCTCGGTGGGGCGCTCGGGGCCGGGCCGATGGAGGCGATGGTCAGGTTCGAGGCGTTCGATGCGGCGGCCGGAGAGGCTGCTGAGGCCGAGGTCGGGAGGGCTGAGGTCGCCCTCGCCCGGTGAGGCCGGGAAAGCTGAGGAGAATTCATCTTTGGCTGGATCTACCCACGAGTACGCCGGGGCCCTACGCTCGCCGCCATGACAGATGTGCTGCGGCGCGGTAGGGCCTCTTTGGCGTTCAGCTTCTTCGCGCAGGGAGTCGCCTTCGCTCTGCTCGTGACCCGGATACCGGCCATCCAGGACCGGTACGGGGTCTCGGACGCGCTACTGCCCGTCTTCCTCGCCGCCGTGCCCATCCTGGCCGGGGTCGGGAGTGTGACGACCGAGCAGTTGGTGAAGCGGATACCGCCCAGCCGGGTGCTGCGCTGGTCCCAGCCGGTGGTGCTGCTGGCGCTGCTCGCGGTAGGGGCGGGGCGGGGACTGCCCGAGTTGGGGATCGCCCTGGCCGTCTTCGGGCTCGCCGTGGGGGCGCTGGACGCCTCGATGAACATGCTCGGGGTCAGTCTTCAGCGGGCGTACGGGCGCAGCATCATGCTCAGTTTCCATGCGGTGTTCAGCCTGGGCGGGATCGTGGGGGCCTCGCTGGCATGGGTGGGGGCGCACTGGCATCTCGCGCTCTGGGTGTCGTATCTGCCGGTGGTGGCGGTGTTGCTGCCCGTCGCTCTCGTGGGGAGCCGTTGGTATGTCGACGGGGGCTCGGAGGCCGGTGCGGAGGACGGGAGTGGCGCCGAAGCGCAGTCGGGTGTCGGCTTCAAGTTGTTGCTGCCGCTGTGTCTGGTGATGGCCTTCGCCTATATCGGGGACTCGACGGTCTCCAACTGGAGTGCGAAGTATCTGCAGGACGTGCTGGGGAGTTCGGAGCAGCTGGCGACCGTCCCGTACAACGTCTACATGGTGACCACGCTGCTGGGGCGGGCCATAGGGGATGTCGGGGTGCGGCGGTTCGGGGCCGCGGCGGTGGTGCGGCTGGGGGCCGTGGTGGCGGCCGCGGGATTCGCGGTGGTGGCCGTCGCGCCCGGGGCGTGGGTGGGGATGCTGGGGTTCACGTTGGTGGGGCTCGGGCTGTGTGTGCTGGTGCCGCAGACGTTCGCGGCGGCGGGGCGGTTGTTCCCGGGGGCTTCGGATGCGGCGATCGCCCGGCTGAATATCTTCAATTACGTCGGCTTCCTGGTCGGTTCGCCGTTGGTGGGGGCGCTCGGGGATGCCTGGAGCTACCGGGGGGCGATGGCGGTGCCGATGGTGTTGGTGCTGGTGACGTTGGTGTACGCCCGGTCGTTCGCCGCTCAACCGGACCGATACGGTGGCGGGCATGAGCGGCCGCGCACAGCTGATGTGGGACGAGGCAGTAACGGGCTATGACTTCGGGCCCGAGCATCCGATGGATCCGGTCCGGCTGGATCTGACCCGGAGGCTGGTCCGTGCCCTGGGGCTCGATCGGGAGATGGACGTCGTCGCGGCGAAGCCCGCCGGGGAGTCGACGTTGCGCCTGGTGCACCGGGAGGACTACGTCGAGGCCGTCAAGGCGGCGTCGGCGGAGCCGGGGGCGGCGGACCAGTCGTACGGGCTGGGGACGATGGACGATCCGGCCTTCGCGGGGATGCACGAGGTGTCCGCGCTCATCGCCGGGCTCTCGGTGGGGGCGGCGGAGGCCGTGTGGCGCGGGGACGCGCTGCACGCGGTGAACTTCTCGGGCGGCCTGCATCACGCGATGCCGGGGGGCGCGTCGGGGTTCTGCATCTACAACGACGCGTCGCTGGCCATCGCCCGGTTGTTGGAGCTGGGGGCCGAGCGGGTCGCGTATGTGGACGTGGACGTGCATCACGGGGACGGGGTGCAGGCGGCGTTCTGGGAGGATCCGCGCGTTCTGACGATCTCGTTGCACGAGCATCCTCGGACGTTGTTCCCGCAGACCGGGTGGCCCGAGGAGACCGGGGCCGGGGCGGGGGAGGGGTCCGCGGTGAACGTGGCTCTGCCGGCGGGGACCGGGGACGCGGGGTGGCTGCGGGCGTTCCACGCGGTGGTGCCGGAGCTGATCGCCGACTTTCGGCCTGATGTGCTGGTGACCCAGCACGGGGCCGATACGCACTTCGAGGATCCGCTGGCGCATCTCGCGGTGTCGCTCGACGCGCAGCGGGCTGTGCAGGTGGCCTGTCATGAGCTGGCGCACGAGTACGCCGGGGGGAAGTGGGTCGCGTTGGGCGGGGGCGGCTATGCGGTGGTGGAGGTGGTGCCGCGGTCGTGGGCGCATCTGGTCGGGGTGGTGGCGGGGGTGCCGGTGGCTCCGGAGACGGTGATTCCGGAGAGTTGGCGGCAGGAGGTGTTCGCTCGTACGCGGCAGTTGGGGCCGGGGCGGATGACGGACGGGCGGTGGCCTGTGGGGTGGGAGGCGTGGGACGCCGGGTACGACCCTGCGGATCGGCTGGATCAGGCTGTGTTGGCTACTCGGCGGGCGGTGTTTCCGTTGCGGGGGCTGCTGGCGTAAGCCTCTGGCGGCGCGGCGCGGCGCGGCGCGGCGGGAGTGTGCGGGTGGGGCGCGGCGGGAGCGTGCGGGTGGGGCGCGGCGGGAGTGTGCGGGTAGGGGTGGCCGGCCCTGGGGGCTGTGCCCGCAGACCCCCTTTCGGCCTGGCCGGCCTCGTCCTCGAGCTCCCCCAGAAGGGGCGCCCCGGATGGGCTGAGTCGGTTAGGCCAAGGGTGCTGTGTTGGTCCCGTTTCCGGCCCGGAACTGCTTCTCGGGCGTCAGCATCGACGTGTGTTGAGTACCGAGGCCCTTCGGGCACATCTGCTTGCTGCGCGGCTGGCCGGGGTGGTGGCCACCTCGCGGGAGGAGAGTCTGCGGAGTTATCGGCTGTTCGCTGCTCGGGATCCTCGGGTGTTGATCGGGCTTGATCCTGAATGGAGTTGGGGTCAGCGGGATCTGATCGCGTTGATGGCGGACAAGTGCGGGGTTTCGGCCGATCCTGGATGCGTGTCGGGGCATGATGTGATCGATCCCGAGCGGACGGTCGCCGCGCTCGACGCGTTCGCGGAGCGGCTCGCCTCGGTTGCCCAGCGTGGTGCTCCCGTGCTCCTCGGCACCGGGCATCCCCATCGGCTGCTGGGGTTCTACGCCGGTCTTGCGGACGCTTTGTCGGCGGCGGGATGTGATGTTCTCACCCCGGCGCAGGGTCACCGTGTCGACATAACGACCCGGTTCGGTCTACGTACGCACAACCTTGATTACGTACGGGGGGTCGCGGTCGTCCGGGAGGCCGGGGTCGAACGCGCCGGTTGTGCGACCGGTGCGCACAGCCATTCTCCGCTGCCGGTTCGGGTCGCTCTCGCGGCTGCCGCGGAGGGCGGGGGGCCGTTGCCCGAGCTGGTGATCGGGGACCACGGGTGGGTCTGCGGGGCAGGTCAGCTGGGGTTCGAGGCCGTCGGACTGGCGGACACCGACGACCCCGCGCTGTTCGTGGGGGAGGCCGAGGGGATCGTCTCCGTGGTCGTTCCACTTGATGACGCTGTGCGGTCCGGTTACTACAGGCCGCTGACCCGCTACGTACTCAATCGAGCGTGTCTGTCACAGTAGGCCGCTGATGGGTGCACCTCTTCCCCACTCGCATCACCCGCCCCTACATTGGGGAGTGAGCACGCAGCGACGAAGAGTCACCGGAAGGGGAAGCCGGTGGCCGAAGAGTCGAGTGCGGAAGGTTCAGGTGTGTCATGGCTGCAGCTGGCGAGAGGCCTCTGAACGAGGTTCAGTTCCTTACCGTGGCGGAAGTCGCCTCGGTGATGCGAGTGTCGAAGATGACCGTGTACCGGCTGGTGCACAGTGGTCATCTGCCCGCGATTCGGGTGGGGCGGTCCTTCCGCGTCCCCGAGCAAGCGGTTCACGAGTACCTCCGCGAGAGCTACGTGGGGGTGGAAACCGCCTGACGGCCGAGGTCCCGGGGCCTGTCCGCAGGGCGGGCTCCCGGCTGGAGGGGGCCGGCCTCAGGGCCGTCTCGGGCCCCTCCAGCCCCTCGATTACGACCTCAGCCCGCGGGCGGGTAGGCTAGCCCCTCGTAGGTCGTATGGGCCCATGGCGCCCAGCACCGAGTGATGAGAAGTGAGCGAGGGTAGTCGTGGGCTCTGTTATCAAGAAGCGGCGCAAGCGGATGGCCAAGAAGAAGCACCGCAAGCTGCTGAAGCGCACCCGCGTTCAGCGTCGCAACAAGAAGTAAGCGCACGTCTTACTTCGCGCGACGCGAGCCGCGTTGGCGTCGTGTGGCCCCCCATCGTGTTATCGGTGGGGGGCCACACGTATGTGCACGGGTCGTGCGGTCGGCTGAACGCCGTGCGTATGCCTGGACGGCCACCGTGGCTGATCTGGGCGTACGACCGCACGTTCTGGTCACCTCGTGCATCGGGCGGTCATCACAGCGCAACACCGACCCGCTAAGTTGGCCCGCAGACGGGGAACTCGGCAGGGCGGCAGCGGTTCCAGGACGGAAGGAAGGCGCTGATCTTGGGGAAGGTCGTGCTCGTTACCGGAGTGGCCCGTCAGCTGGGGGGCCGGTTCGTGCGTCGGATCCAGCGTGACCCACAGGTCGACCGGGTGGTCGCCGTGGACGCCGTGCGGCCCGAGCACCATCTCGGGGGCGCCGACTTCATCCAGGCCGACATCCGGCAGCCCACCATCGCGCGGGTCCTCGCCGAGACCGGCGCGGACACGGTCGTCCACCTGGACGTGACGGCGACCGCGCTGGGCAGCGGCAGCCGGACCACGGTCAAGGAGACCAACGTCATCGGGACCATGCAGCTGCTCGGGGCGTGTCAGAAGTCGCCGAACGTGAAGCGGCTCGTCGTGAAGTCCAGTACGAACGTGTACGGGTCCGCGCCGCGTGATCCCGCCGTGTTCACCGAGACCACGCCGGCCAAGTCGTTGCCCAGCGGCGGCTTCGCGAAGGACACCGTCGAGGTGGAGGGATACGTGCGGGGCTTCGCCCGGCGGCGGCCCGACGTCGCCGTGTGCGTGCTGCGGTTCGCCAACATCCTCGGGCCCACCGCCGAGACGCCGCTCGCCTCATACTTCTCGCTGCCCGTCCTGCCGACCGTGTTCGGCTACGACCCCCGGCTGCAGTTCGTCCACGAGGACGACGTGATCGAGGTGCTGCGGATCGCCTCGCACGATCCGGAGCGGGGCACGCTCAACAGCGGCACCTTCAACATCGCCGGTGACGGCGCGCTGTTGCTGTCGCAGTGTTCGCGGCGGCTCGGGCGGCCCACGGTGCCGCTGCTGCTGCCGGCCGTCACCTGGGCGGGGTCCCTGGTGCGTACGCTCGGCATGACGGACTTCTCGCCCGAGCAGATCCGGCTGCTCACCCACGGCCGGGTTGTGTCGACGGTCCAGATGCGCGAGACGCTGGGGTTCACGCCCCGATACACCACGGCCGAGACGTTCGCGGAGTTCGCGCGCAGTCACGGACCCGGACTGTTGCCGCCCGAGGCCGTCGCCGGGGCGGTCGACCGGATCGCCGCGGTGTCGCTGCCGCTGCCGGGCGGCGGGCGGTCCCCGGCCCGGCGGCCGGCCCACCCCCCGACGCAGAGCGCCAACTGAGGAGCGCATCAACGATGGCGGACGCCAAGGTCATTCCGTTCGACGACGACCGGACCCGGGGGAGCGCCGTGCCTCGGCCGCCCCGCCGCCGGGGCGCGGGGAGCCGGCGCAGGAACGGCGAGCCCGCGCCGGTCAGGGAGATCGGCGAGGTCGGTGAGGTCCAGCCCCTGCCCACCAGGGCGATTGGGCAGGATGATGTTCCTGTGACGGGTGAGGAACGGCCGGGCGAGGACGGGGGCGGCCTTGAGCGGCGGATCGCGGGCGGGCTGTCCTTCCTGCGCCGACGCCTCACGGGCGACTACGAGGTCGACGACTTCGGCTACGACGAGGAACTGACCGACCAGGTCCTGATGTCGCTGCTGCGGCCGTTGTACGAGAAGTACTTCCGGGTCGAGGTCAAGGGCGTCGAGAACATCCCGGCGGAGGGGGGCGCGCTGATCGTCGCCAACCACTCCGGGACGGTCCCGATGGACGGCCTGATGATGCAGGTCGCCGTCCACGACCATCACCCCGCGGGACGGCATCTGCGTCTCCTCGCCGCCGACCTCGTGTTCATGCTGCCGGTGGTCAACGAGCTGGCCCGCAAGCTCGGGCACACCCTTGCCTGCGCGGAGGACGCCGAACGGCTCCTGGCGCAGGGCGAGGTGGTCGGGGTGATGCCGGAGGGCTTCAAGGGCATCGGGAAGCCCTTCAGCGAGCGCTACAAGCTGCAGCGGTTCGGCCGGGGCGGCTTCGTCTCCACGGCCCTGCGGCAGGGCGCTCCGATCATCCCCTGCTCGATCGTCGGGGCGGAGGAGATCTACCCGATGATCGGCAACGCGAAGACTCTGGCGCGGGTGCTGGGCTTCCCTTACTTCCCGCTGACGCCGACCTTTCCGTGGTTGGGTCCGTTGGGCGGTATTCCGTTGCCGACGAAGTGGACGATTCAGTTCGGCGAGCCCATTGCGACGGACGGTTTCCCGCCGGAGGCGGCGGAGGACCCGATGTTGATGTTCAATCTGACCGACCAGGTGCGGGAGCAGATTCAGCACACGCTGTACAAGCTTTTGGTGCAGCGGCGGTCGGTGTTCTTCTAGTTCAGGTGTTCTTCCCGTTCAGCGGTACGGCTGTGGGGGCGCCCTTCTCAGAAGGGCGCCCCCACAGCCGTTGCGTGCTGGTGTTACTCCGCGTCCTCGCTGTCGATGCCCAGGCCTGGGAGCAGACCGGGGAGGAGGGGCGGGAGGGTGACGTCGGGTGGGGTGGTGGGGGTGTTGGCGGTCGGGGTGGTGGTGTCGGTGTCCTTCGGGGGGTCGAGCAGGCCGCCGGTGTTGCCGCCGAGGAGGCCGTCGTCGCCGGTGCTGCCCGACGTGGACGACTTGCTGGGGCTGCCGGTGCTGCTGCCGACGCCGGCGGAGGTGTCGGCGCCGGTGCCCGGAGCGGTCGAGTGGCCGGTGTCCGAGGTGCCGGTGGACGTCGAGCCGGGGCCGCCCTGGCGGGTGCCGCCGCCCTGGGCGGGGGGTTGCGGGAGGAGGGACTGCAGCGGGGCGACCTCTTCGTCTATGGCTTCGAAGACCGACGAGACCTGCTGACTGACGTCGCCGAGCTGGACCGGCAGGCGGTCGCGCAGGGCGCCCCAGGCCTCGCGGTGCGAGCGGGAGAAGGCGTCCAGCGCCTGGATGGGGCCCAGGGAGTTCGGGTCGCGTTCGTACGCCTCGTGGAGCAGGCGGTGGCCTTCCGACGCGTCGTGCTGCATGCCGTTCAGGGCGCGGCGGATCTCGCCGAGGGACTCGTGGTCGAGGTCGCCGCTGCGGCCCCGTTCCATGAGCCGGCGGGCTTCGCTGAGCCGGGTGGAGGCCTGGTCGAGATATGTGCGTCCGCGATCGTCGTCGCCGTCGGCCAGGATGTTGAGCTTGAAGTCCTCGATGCCGCGCTTCAACCCGTAGAGCCCGTCGCCCGGGAGGGCGTCGGAGCTCGCGGCGGCCACGCCGCCGAAGGCGCCCGCCGCGACGCCGACGCTGAGGCCGCCCGCGGTGAGGCCCTTGGCCAGGCGGGAACGTGGCCGGAACTTGCCCAGGGGACCGGCCCGGTGAGTGCCCCTGGCCCGGTGGGAGCGTTGCTCCGGCACCGAAGGGTCCGACGCTTCGCCTCCCGCGGCACCCGCCTGCAGCATGGCCTCCATTGCGGCGACCAACTGGGCCCGCTGGACGACCTTGACCTCGGGGTCCATCTCCGGCTTGGGCAGCTCGGCGAGACTCGTGGCGAGGGCCAGTAGCTGGCCCTGCCCGGTCTGGTCCGCAGCGGCCGGTGCCGGCGGTGATCCTTCGGTCTGCTCGGCCGCCGTGCCCTGGTCGGACTGCTCCTCCAGGGCCTGGGCGAAGGCGTTCGCCCGCCGGTGCGCCGATACGTTCGCGATCACTGGCGGCACCTCCTCTCGTCATGACGGTCGACTCCCCGGGGGTCCTGAGGGTTGCACGTTCCCGGCCGGGTCCACACGATCGAGTGATCGGGGTCGGCCGGGAGGTGACCGCAGGGAGCCTGTATCCCGCACAACGACTGGCGCGGCACTTGGGTTACGGACTGCGGATGATCCGATCGGGAAGGCAACGGACTTTCACTGAAGGTGAGTTGGCGTCACGGAGTGTGTGGCGTCGGCTGTGGGCGGGGGGAGGGCGGAAAGGGAGCGGAAGGGGCGGGGTCAGCGGGCGTCTTCCGGCAGGAGACGGGCCAGCGTGCGGACGGCCCGGTACTGGAGGGTCTTGATCGCGCCCTCGTTCTTGCCCATCACGCGCGCGGTCTCGGCGACGGACAGGCCCTGGAGGAAGCGCAGGGTCACGCATTCCTGTTGCTGGGGGTTGAGCCGGCGCACGGCGTCCAGCAGCGCGGCGTTGGAGAGGGACTCCAGGACGGAGTCCTCGGGTGAGCGCTCGACCTCGTTGGCGTCGAGCATCTCGCCGGTCGTGACCTCGAGCCGGAAGCGGCTCGACTTGAAGTGGTCGGCGACGAGGTTGCGGGCGATGGTGACGAGCCAGGCGCCGAAGTCGCGGCCCTGCCAGGTGAACGTCCCGATGCGGCGCAGGGCGCGCAGGAACGTCTCGCTGGTGAGGTCCTCGGCGGTCGCCTTGCCGCCCACTCGGTAGTAGATGTAGCGGTAGACCGTGTCGCTGTACTGGTCGTACAGGCGTCCGAATGCGTCGGCCTCGCCGGCCTGGGCGCGTTCGACGAGGTCCATCATCCGGGCGCTGTCGCTGTCGGCGGCCGGTCGGCGGGCCGCGGGCGCGCCGGCCGTGCGTCCTCGTCTGCCGACCGCGGCGGTGCCGTCGGCCAGTGCGTAGCACGGGCCGACGGGTACGGCGGCGAAGGCGGGGACGGCGTACGCGGTGGGGACGAAGCCGCGCAACAGGTCCTGGACCGTAGCGACCGTTGCGCGCAGCGTAGCCAGGCCCGAGGTGTCAACCCCGACGTGTGGGTACACGGGACTCCCAGAGGCAGAGCTTCCATCACGTGCAGTACGGAACCGTTCACCCGTCGTAGCGACAGGAGGGGTACCGGATTGCGTTTGAGGAGAATAACGCTTCGTGCAGGCCCTGCTACACCGAGTTGCTCAAATCATCGATTACGTCGCTTCTGTGGCCTATTGACGCTCGATCAAGTTGCGTAGGGTGAGCGATTCTTGATCGAAACGGTTCGAGTTTCGGGTCGGTACGGGGCGTGTTGTGGCTGTGCGCGGACAACATGACTGGATGGGGGGTTACGCGGGTACGACCGTTGGATTGGCCGGGTTTGCTCGTGGGTGTGGGGTGTTGTCGGGCGGCATGACGAAAGCGGCCGGGGCGGTCGTACAACCGCCTCGGCCGCTTCTCGTGTCTCTCGGGGGGCTACCGCCGTCGGCGGGACAGGGCGATCGCCGCTGCCGTGCCGCCGGCCACCGCGCCCACGCCGGCCGCCGCCGGGATGCCGACCTTCGCCGCCTTGCGGCCCGTGCGGTAGTCGCGCAGCCGCCAGTCGAGGTTGTGGGCGTGCTTGCGGAGCTTGGTGTCGGGGTTGATGGCGTAGGGGTGGCCGACGAGGGAGAGCATCGGGATGTCGTTGTGGGAGTCGCTGTAGGCCGCGCAGCGGGAGAGGTCCAGGTTCTCCGCCGCCGCCAGTGCGCGTACCGCCTCCGCCTTCGCGGGGCCGTGCAGCGGCTCGCCGACCAGCTTGCCCGTGTAGACGCCGTCGACCGACTCCGCGACCGTGCCCAGCGCGCCGGTGAGGCCGAGGCGGCGGGCGATCACCTGGGCGATCTCGACCGGGGCCGCTGTGACGAGCCACACCTTCTGGCCGGCGTCCAGGTGGGCCTGGGCGAGGGCGCGGGTGCCCGGCCAGATGCGCTCGGCCATGTACTCGTCGTAGATCTCCTCGCCGATGGACATCAGCTCGGCGACGCGGTGGCCCTGGACGATCGACAGCGCCGAGTCGCGGGCCTCCTGCATGTGTTCGGGGTCCTCGACGCCGGCCAGCCGGAACCACGCCTGCTGCCAGGCGAAGCGGACCAGGTCGCGGGTCTCGAAGAACTTCCGTTTGTACAGGCCGCGGCCGAAGTGGAAGAGCGCGGCGCCCTGCATCACGGTGTTGTCGAGGTCGAAGAAGGCGGCGGCCAGCGCGTCGCCGTGCACGGGGAACTGCGGTTCCCGGTCGGAAGCGTCCAGGGTGTCCTGGGTGTCGAGCGCGTCCTGTGCTTCCTGCGTGGACTTGCGGGCTGCCTCCGCCGAGGCCTCGCCTGCCAACACGCTCCGCGCCGTGGCGGAGCGCCTACGGGGAGTGAGCCATCCTAGAGCGGCCATGGCGTGAGCATAGCCAGTCTGTTCGGCGGTTCCGCAGGCGCGAGGTTCGAAGGGTGTGAACTCTCCGCGACCGGGCCGTTAAAGAAGCGCGAGAATAGCGGTATGAGTCCCCTCTTTCGACGTAAGGCCGACCCGGGCGAGCGGTCGGTCACTCTCATTCGCAAGTCCGGTTGTCATCTGTGCGACGACGCGGAGCTCGTGATCGAAAAGGTCTGCGCGGAACTCGGCGTGCCCTGGGAGCGGAAGGACATCACCGAGGACCGGGAACTGTACGACCAGTACTGGGAGCAGATCCCGGTGGTTCTCGTCGACGGCCGTCAGCACACCTTCTGGCGGGTGGACGAGGGGCGGCTGCGCAAGGAGCTTGCCGGGTGAGCCGGTTGGCCGAACTGACCATGTAGTACAAGGATGTACCGAACGTCGTTTAGGATCGATGGCGGTTTTGTCTCGGGGGCGGGATTCACGAGGAGAGTGACGGTTTTGCCCCCTGGAATGATGCGCGTGACCCCGGTCACGTTGGGCGGGCAAATCGGACACCATCTTTGTGCACGCGTTCACAAAGACATAGCCTGCACTCGACGGGGCGGTCCGGGTACGTGTGACCGCCTGCAGCCCCGCTCTACCCGCAGGAGCACCGTGGCAACTGGCCGAACTCACCGACCGGCGACCCGTAGCCGAGGGATTCCCGAGGCCACCGTCGCCCGGCTTCCGCTGTACCTCCGCGCGCTGACCGCACTGTCGGAGCGCTCGGTGCCCACGGTCTCCTCCGAGGAGCTCGCGGCCGCGGCGGGGGTCAACTCCGCCAAGCTGCGCAAGGATTTCTCCTACCTGGGTTCTTACGGAACGCGTGGTGTCGGCTACGACGTCGAGTATCTCGTCTACCAGATCTCCCGCGAGCTGGGTCTCACCCAGGACTGGCCGGTCGTGATCGTCGGCATCGGTAACCTCGGCGCGGCGCTGGCCAACTACGGCGGGTTCGCCTCGCGTGGATTCCGGGTGGCGGCGCTCATCGACGCCGATCACGCGATGGCCGGGAAGCAGGTCGCCGGGATCTCCGTGCAGCACAGCGACGGCCTGGAGAAGATCATCTCCGACAACGGCGTGTCGATCGGAGTGATCACCACTCCGCCGGCCGTCGCCCAGCAGGTCTGCGACCGGCTCGTGGCCGCCGGCGTCACCTCCATCCTGAACTTCGCGCCGACCGTGCTGTCCGTGCCGGACGGCGTCGACGTGCGCAAGGTCGACCTCTCCATCGAGCTGCAGATCCTCGCCTTCCACGAGCAGCGCAAGGCCGGCGAGGAGGCCGCGGCGAACGAAGCCGTCGCGGCCGTGCCCGTCAGCCGCGACGACTCCACCGACCAGGGGCCCGACGGGGACGTACCCGCCGTGATGCCGGCATGAGTCTCCTCGTCGTCGGGCTGAGCCACCGCAGCGCACCGGTCAGCGTGCTGGAGCGGGCCTCGCTGTCCACGGACGCCCAGCTCAAGCTGCTCCAGGACACGGTCGCCGCCGAGCCGGCCGCCGAGGCCGCCGTCCTCGCGACCTGCAACCGGATCGAGCTGTACGCCGACGTGGACAAGTTCCACGCGGGCGTCGCCGAGCTGTCCACGCTGCTCGCCCAGCACAGCGGCGTCGGCCTGGAGGAGCTCACCCCTTACCTCTACGTGCACTACGAGGACCGCGCCGTCCACCACTTCTTCTCGGTGGCCTGCGGGCTGGACTCGATGGTCGTCGGCGAGGGGCAGATCCTCGGGCAGATCAAGGACGCGCTGGCCCGGGCGCAGGAGCTGCACACCGCCGGGCGGCTGCTGAACGACCTGTTCCAGCAGGCCCTGCGGGTCGGCAAGCGCGCCCACTCCGAGACCGGCATCGACCGCGCCGGGCAGTCCCTGGTCACCTTCGGCCTGGAGCAGCTGGCCGCGGGCGGGGACGTGCAGGACTGGGCGCGGGGCAAGCGGGCGCTCGTCATAGGCGCCGGTTCCATGTCCTCGCTGGCCGCCGCCACCCTCGCGCGCGCCGGGGTCGCCGAGGTCGTCGTCGCCAACCGGACCCTCGACCGCGCCGAGCGGCTCGCCCAGATACTCGTCGAGGCGGACCGCACGGGCGTGTCGGCCCGTGCGGTACCGATGGAATCGGTGCCGGCCGAGCTGACACGTGCCGATGTGGCCGTCTCCTGTACCGGGGCGACGGGCCTGGTCCTGACGGCGGAGGCGGTCGCGACGGCCGTCGAGGGCCGCACGGGACTGCCCGCCGCCTTCGACGCCGAGGCTCTCTCGACGGACGACGTGCGGCCGCTGCCGCCGACCTCCGTCGGGACCGATGAGGGCTGTCCGCTCGATCTGGCCGCCGTCCAGCAGGCGCCCGTGCAGTCGACGTCCGGGTTCTCCGTGCTGGGGGAGGCCGCCGTGGCCGGCATGGACGCGGCCACGCTGGAGCAGCACGCCGCCTGGGTCGACAACGCGACCGTGGACCGGCGGCTCGCCGCCCGCCGCAGCCCCGAGGCCGACGCCGAGCTGATCACCGCGCTCGCCGCGATGGCAGCCACCGTCGGCCGGATCCCCGAGCGCCGTGGGCCCGAGTCGGTTCCCACGGTCGCCCGCCCGCAGCCCGTGCTCTTCCTGCTCGACCTCGCGATGCCGCGGGACGTCGACGCGGCCGCGCACCGGCTCGCCGGGGTGCGGCTGGTGGACATCGAGTCGCTGGCGGAGGCCTCGGCCGACGCGCCGATGGCCGCCGACGTCGACCAGGTGCGGCGGATCGTCGCCGACGAGGTCGCCGCGTTCGGCGCCGCGCAGCGCGCCGCGCACATCACGCCGACCGTGGTCGCGCTGCGTGCCATGGCCGCCGAGGTGGTGGCGGGCGAGATCGCCCGGCTGGACGGGCGGCTGCCCGGGCTGGACGACAAGCACCGCGCCGAGATCACGCAGACCGTGAAGCGGGTCGTCGACAAGCTGCTGCACGCGCCGACCGTACGGGTCAAGCAGCTCGCGGCCGAGCCCGGCGGCGCCGGGTACGCGGACGCGCTGCGGACCCTGTTCGACCTCGACCCGGAATCGGTGGCCGCCGTGTCCCGGGCCGAGGACAGCACCGAGAAGAACGCAGAGAACCGAGGGCCGGCATGAACGGCATGAGTAAGGCACTGAGACTGGGGACGAGGCGAAGCAGACTCGCCATGGCCCAGTCCGGGCAGGTCGCGGACGCCGTGAGCCAGGTGACCGGACGGCCCGTGGAGCTCGTCGAGATCACCACCTACGGCGATGTCTCCCGCGAGCAGCTCGCACAGATCGGCGGCACGGGCGTCTTCGTGACCGCGCTGCGTGAGGCGCTGGCCAAAGGCGAGGTCGACTTCGCGGTTCACTCGCTGAAGGACCTGCCGACCGCGCAGCCCGAGGACCTCGTCCTGGCCGCCGTACCGGTGCGCGAGGACCCCCGCGACGTGATCGTCGCCCGGGACGCGCTGAAGTTCACCGACCTGCCGCGCGGGGCACGCATCGGCACCGGTTCGCCGCGCCGCATGGCGCAGCTGAACGCGTACGCGCGCGCCCACGGGCTGGACATCGAGACGGTGCCGATCCGCGGGAACGTCGACACGCGGATCCGGTACGTGCACGAGGGCGAGCTGGACGCGGTGGTGCTGGCCGCGGCCGGCCTGAGCCGTATGGGCCGCCTCGACGAGGTCACCGACTTCCTGTCGATAGACACGGTTTTGCCCGCTCCCGGCCAGGGAGCACTGGCGATCGAATGCGCCGCGGCCAACGCGGACCTCGTCGCCGCACTCGGTGAGCTCGACGACCCGTTCACGCGGGTCGCCGTGACCGCCGAACGGTCACTGCTCGCCGCCCTGGAGGCCGGTTGCAGCGCCCCTGTGGGCGCGCTGGCCGACCTTCTGGCCGACGGGCAGATTGTCAAAGAAATGCGCCTGCGGGGCGTCGTCGGCACGACCGACGGCACTCGTACGGTGCAGCTGTCCACCACCGGTCCCGTGCCCGAGACGCACGACCGGGCAATGGCGCTCGGTCGCGAACTCGCCGCCGAGATGCTTGCCCAGGGCGCGGCCGGTCTGATGGGGGAGCGAGCACAGTGAGCCCCACCACCCTTCCAGCCGCTGGTCCTGAACACGGGCACGTCACCTTCCTGGGTGCCGGACCCGGGGATCCGGGACTACTGACTCTGCGCGCCGTGGAGGCGCTGGCGCACGCGGACGTCCTCGTCGCCGAGCACGAGGTGCTCGACGTCG
Source organism: Streptomyces sp. NPDC050263 (assembly GCF_040655955.1). Classification (NCBI taxonomy): domain Bacteria; kingdom Bacillati; phylum Actinomycetota; class Actinomycetes; order Kitasatosporales; family Streptomycetaceae; genus Streptomyces; species Streptomyces sp. NPDC050263. Next base: position 16,255 of record NZ_JBFAKW010000025.1, read on the forward strand.
TACGGACGCACGCGAGGCCGGGCGTCGCCGTCGTGAACGCGGAAGCGGGTCCTTCGTCGGACCCTCTTCCGGGCACGGGAGCGCCCCTCCCGACGGTTGTTGACGGTAAGTCAACAACCGTTGAGGTACCCGCTGTGCGCGATGCCGCACATCTTGTCATGGAGGCCGCGCGGGGCGGCAGGCGGGTCGTCCGTGCGGTGTCCGGGGACCCGGGACTGGATACGTACGCGGCGGAGGAAATGCTCGCGTGCGCGGCGGCCGGCGTCCCCTTCGAGGTGGTACCCGGTGTCGCGGCCGCCGTCGGCGTGCCCGCGTACGCCGGCGTGCCGCTGCGGGACGCGCAGGGCGCGGACGTCCGATTCGTCGACGCGCGGACCGCTTCGGACCGCTGCTGGACGGAGGTGGGGGCGTCCGACGGCACTGTTGTCGTGTCGACGACCCTGGACTCCGTGGCGTCGGCCGCCGGAGAACTGGTGTCGGCGGGGCGCAAGCCCGATACGCCGATGACCGTGACGGTCGCCGGCACGACGACGCGGCAGCGCACCTGGACGGCGACCCTCGGCACGATCGCGCAGACCCTGAAGCAGGCGAAGGCGCTGCCCTCGCCCGAGGGCGGTCGGCCGGTGATAGTCGTGGTCGGTGAGCGCTCCGCACCCGCCCAGCGCGACCAGCTGTCGTGGTTCGAGTCCAAGCCGCTGTTCGGCTGGAAGGTGCTCGTGCCGCGTACGAAGGAGCAGGCGGTGTCGCTCTCCGACCAGCTGCGGTCGTACGGGGCCGTGCCGCACGAGGTGCCGACGATCGCCGTCGAGCCGCCGCGGACCCCGCAGCAGATGGAGCGGGCGGTCAAGGGCCTGGTGACGGGCCGGTACGAGTGGATCGCCTTCACCTCGGTGAACGCGGTCAAAGCCGTCCGGGAGAAGTTCGAGGAGTACGGGCTCGACGCGCGTGCCTTCGCGGGCATCAAGGTCGCGGCCGTGGGCGAGCAGACGGCGAAGGCGTTGGTCGCGTTCGGTGTGAAGCCGGATCTGGTGCCCAGCGGCGAGCAGTCCGCGGCGGGGTTGCTGGAGGACTGGCCGCCCTACGATCCGGTGTTCGACCCGATCGACCGGGTGTTCCTGCCGCGGGCCGACATCGCCACGGAGACGCTGGTCGCCGGGCTGATCGAGCTCGGCTGGGAGGTCGACGACGTCACCGCCTACCGGACCGTGCGGGCCTCGCCGCCGCCGGCGGAGACGCGGGAGGCGATCAAGGGGGGCGGGTTCGACGCCGTTCTGTTCACCTCGTCGTCCACGGTGCGGAACCTGGTCGGGATCGCCGGCAAGCCGCACAACGTGACCGTCATCGCGTGCATCGGGCCGGCGACCGCCAAGACCGCCCAGGAGCACGGGCTTCGGGTGGACGTGATGGCTCCGGAGCCGTCCGTGCACAAGCTCGCGGAGGCGCTGGCCGACTATGGGCTGCGGCGGCGGGCGGCTGCGCAGGAGGCGGGCGACCAGGTGAGCCGGCCCAGCGAGCGGCGGCCGGGGGCTCGGCGGCGCAGGGCTACCTGAGGCAGCGGTGTGGGGTGGGGCGGTAGGGGGTTTTCGCCCCCGCCGCCCCTTCCCGTTCCCTTCCCCTTCCCCTTCCCGTTCCCTTCCCCTTCCCATCCCTGGGGGCTGCGCCCCCAGACCCCCCTTCGGCCTGAACGGCCTCGTCCTCAAGCGCCGGACGGGCTGGAAGGCAGGCGGCACCCCGACTGGGCGTCGGCAAAAGGGGGTGAGGAGCGGGCGTAGCGTTAGGTGCATGACGACGTACGGATCCTTTCCCGGTTCGCGGCCTCGTCGGCTGCGGACCACTCCCGTCATGCGGCGCATGGTCGCGGAGACCCGGCTGCACCCGGCTGATTTCATCCTGCCCGCGTTCGTGCGGGAGGGCGTGAGCGAGCCTGTGCCGATCCAGGCCATGCCCGGGGTCGTGCAGCACACGCGCGACAGTCTGAAGAAGGCCGCGCTGGAGGCCGTGCAGGCGGGAGTCTCGGGGATCATGCTCTTCGGGGTGCCGGAGGAGTCCAAGAAGGACGCGCTCGGGACGGCGGGGACCGATCCGGGCGGGATCCTTCAGGTCGCCATTCGGGATGTTCGGGCCGAGGTCGGCGATGAGCTGCTGGTGATGTCCGATCTGTGCCTCGACGAGACCACCGATCACGGGCACTGCGGGGTGCTGGACTCCGAAGGGCGCGTCGACAACGACGCCACCCTCGAGCGGTATGCCGAGATGGCTCAGGTGCAGGCCGATGCCGGGGCGCATGTGGTGGGGCCCAGCGGGATGATGGACGGGCAGATCGGGGTCATCCGCGACGCCCTTGACCAGATCGGGCGGGAGGACGTCGCCGTCCTCGCCTACACCGTCAAGTACTCGTCCGCCTTTTTCGGGCCTTTCCGGGAGGCCGTCGGGTCCTCGCTGAAGGGGGACCGGAAGACCTACCAGCAGGATCCGGCGAATTTCCGGGAGTCGATGCGTGAGCTCGCGCTCGATCTGGAAGAGGGCGCCGACATGGTCATGGTCAAGCCGGCCGGGCCCTACCTCGACATCCTGGCGCGGGTCGCGGACGCGGTGGACGTGCCCGTCGCCGCCTACCAGATCTCCGGTGAGTACTCGATGGTCGAGGCCGCCGCCGAGAAGGGCTGGATCGACCGGGACCAGGCGATCTTCGAGACGCTGACCGGCATCAAGCGGGCCGGGGCGCGGAACATCCTCACCTACTGGGCCACCGAGGCGGCCCAGAAGCTGCGGTAACTCCCTGCCTGTTCCCCTGCCTGTTCCCCCTGCGTGCCCTTCTGCGTGACCCTTCCGCGGGTCACCAGGACAGGACGTCCTCCATGTCCTGCTGCCAGTACGTCACCGTCAGGGAGTTGTCGTAGTAGACGCCTCCGGTGGGCAGCGACGGCTTCGCGGCCGGGCCGCCGTCGCTGCCCGGGTCCATGCCCTGGAAGTAGATCGTCAGGTTCTTGGAGGTCGAGCCGCCCTCGCCGCTGCCGTCGGCGGCGGACAGCCGCACGCCCGCGTAGCCGGACTCGCCGGGCGCGAGGGTCGTCACGGCCTGCGGCTGCGTGTCCTCGTCCACCGGCGGCACCGACTGCGCGCCGTCGAACTTCAGGGCCGGGTAGTAGAAGAGGTCGCAGACCTTGCTGCCGGTGTTGGTGACCGTGAGCAGCATGTGGTTCAGGGGACGGGTGAGGGTCTGCGCGGTGACCTTGGTGTTCGAGCCGTTGCAGGTGACCCGGTTCGCGGGGTCCCACGGGTCGGCGGTCTTCGTCGCCGCGGCGGCCGCGGCCGGCGGGTTCTTCGCCGGGGTGGTGGAGGTGCCGGACCCTGTGCCCGTTCCCGTTCCCGTTCCCGTTCCCGTTCCCGTGCCGGTCGTGGTCCCGGTCGTCTTGCCGGTCGTCGTGCCGGTGCCGGTGGTCGCGCCGGTGGTCGCGCTCGTGGCGGGGGTCGGCGGGGCCGTGGTGGAGTTCGTCGTCGACGAGGCCGGCTGCGACGCGCCCTCGTCCTGGACGCCCGTCCCGTTCTTGCAGGCCGTGAGTGCGAGGGCCGCCAGGGCGGTGAGCGCGAGCAGGTGGCGGGTGCGGCGGATACGCATGGTCAAGTCCTCTTCCGGGATGGCGGGTTGAAGCGACGTGCTTGGATGGCCACAGCTTGGGAGGCGATCCGTCCCGGCCGCCACGCCTGCCGGACGATCCGGGATGCTGGAACGCCGACAACGGGTCTGACCTGGTGAAACGCACCATCCCTGGAACGCCGGGATGGGACATGGGGAGTGGGGAAACGGTGTCTACGGCCGAGTTCGCGGAGTTGCTGCGGCAGTTGAAGGAGCGGTCCGGGCTCAGCTACGGGACGCTCGCGAAGCGGCTCCACATGAGTACGTCGACGCTGCACCGCTACTGCAACGGGGACGCCGTCCCCACGGACTACGCCCCGGTGGAGCGGCTGGCCCGGCTCTGCAAGGCGTCCCCGCAGGAGCTCGTCGAGCTGCACCGGCGGTGGGTGCTGGCGGATGCGGTGCGGGGGAGGAAGCCGGCCGCTGAGGGGGACGGCGGCGACGGCGGCGATCCTGTCGCGGAGGTCGGCGTCGTCGCGGATGCGGGCCGTGCGGACGCCGGTGCCATGGATGCCGTCGTGGACGTCGGGGTCGTGGACGTCGGGGTCGTGGACGTCGGGGTCGTCCCGGAGGAGAGCGGCGGGCGGGGGTGGAGGCGGCGGCGGGCGTTGCTGCTCGCCGGTGTCGGGGTCGTGGCCGGTCTCGGGTCCGTCGCTCTCGCGCTCTCGTTGACCCTGCCGTCCGGTGGCTCGGGGCGGGACGGGGACTCCGGCGACAGTGCGGTGGGGGCGGCGGCCTCCGTGCAGGGGAAGGGGGCGCAGAGCGGCTCGCCGTCCGGCTCCGGCTCGGCTTCGCCTTCCGTCTCCGCTTCCGCCTCGGCCTCGGAATCCGCGTCCCCGTCGGCCGTGGCCTCGCCCTCGGCTGCGGCGGAGGGCAGCGGCGCGGCGGCCTCCGGCGCCGTCCCGCTGACCGTCAGCGCCCGGCCCTACGCCTGGGTGGACCCCTGCTCGCAGCACTACCTGATCGACCGGGAGCCGGGGAAGGTCGCCCCACCGCCCCTCGAACAGGACGCGCCCGCCTGGGTGGCCGCGCACGGGGCCGTGTCGTCGGGGAGCCAGTTCCTGGAGTTCACCGTGCAGGGGACCGGTAAGGAGACCGTCGTCGTGGACGACGTCAAGGTCCGTACGGTGGCGAAGCGTTCGCCGCTCGCGTGGAACGACTTCGCGATGGGCTACCCCGGGGTCGGCTGCGGCGGCGGAGTGCCGACGCGCTACTTCACCGTCGCCCTCGACGCGGCGCGGCCCGCGCTGGTGCCCGAGGCGGGGCACCCCGACTTCCCGTTCAAGGTGAGCGCGACCGACCCGGAGATCTACTACGTGAGCGCCGACGCCTCCGCGTACGACGTGAGCTGGCGGCTGGAGCTGTCCTGGTCCAGCGGGTCACGGCACGGCACGCTCATCCTCGACGACGGCGGCGAGCCGTTCCGCACCAGCGGCAACAACGGGCGGCCCGCCTACGAGTTCCCGCTCGGCGGCTCCGCGTGGGGGCCGGCGGGGTCGTTCGACACGCCGTAGGAGCCGGGCAGGGCGCCGGAGCCGTTCAGGGTGCTGGAACTCGACGGGCCCTCGTCGCGCAGGCCCTGGCCGTCGTGGCATGCGGTCAGGGTGAGCGCGGCGGTGGCGGTCAACGCGACGGCCAGCAGACGGACGCGGCGGCGGATGCGGCGGCGGATGCGGCGGGTGGGCATGGGAACAGCCTGGGCCGTACCGCCCGCGACTGCCACGTTCGGCGGGCAAGTCGGGACGCCGGTTCGGTCCCATGGCGTTTGACCTGCGGAAACAAGGCTCGACTGGGACGGGCCGTGGGACGCCCGTCCATATGTCAGAAACCCGTGTGTAGATGGCACTCATCTCTCTAGGGTGCCTCGCATGACCTTCGCATCCGTCTCCGTCCCCGTCCCTGCGCTGGCCGGGCGCGCCCGGTCGATCGGCGGCTCGCCGGTGCGGGACATCCTCGCCGTCACCGCCCGCCCCGAGGTGATCAACTTCGCGGGCGGGCTGCCCGCGCCCGAGCTGTTCGACCGCGAGGGCGTCGCCGCCGCGTTCCGGTACGCGCTGGAGGAGGCCCCGGCGCAGGCCCTGCAGTACTCCACGACCGAGGGCGAGCCGGGGTTGAGGGAGCGGCTCGCCGCCCGGACCACGGCACGCGGACTGCCCACGACCGCCGACGACCTGCTCGTCACCACCGGCTCCCAGCAGGCTCTGTCCCTGCTCGCGACCGCGCTGCTCGACCCCGGCGACACGGTCCTCGTCGAGGCCCCCTGTTATCTGGCCGCCCTCCAGGTCTTCGGCCTGGCCGGGGCGCGGATCGTCGCGGTGCCCGGAGACGCGGACGGCCCGGACCCCGACGCGCTCGCGGAACTCGTCGTCCGGGAGCGGCCGAAGCTGCTCTACACCGTCCCCACCTTCCAGAACCCCACCGGCCGCACCCTCCCCGCCGAGCGCCGTGCCGCCCTCGCCTCCGTCGCCGCCCGGCACGGCCTGTGGATCGTCGAGGACGACCCCTACGGCGAACTCCGCTACGACGGCGAGCGCTTGCCGTGGATCGCCGCGCACCCCGACGCCCGCGACCGCACGGTCCTGCTCGGCTCCTTCTCCAAGGTCATGGCCCCCGGCATACGGCTGGGCTGGCTGCGCGCGCCGGCGGAGCTGCGGCGGGCCTGCGCGGTCGCCAAGCAGGCCGCCGACCTGCACACCCCGACCGTCAACCAGCTCGCCGCCGCCCGCTACCTGGCCGTCAACGACCTCGACGCCCATGTGGCGCGGGTGGCCGCCGTGTACCGCGAGCGGCGCGACGCCATGCTGGCCGGGCTGGGCGAGGCCCTGCCGCAGGGGTCGCGGTGGAACCGGCCCGAGGGCGGCATGTTCCTCTGGGCCCGGCTGCCGGAGTCGTACGACACCGCCGCGCTGCTGGCGCAGGTCGTCGCCCAGGACGTGGCCTACGTGCCCGGCGCACCCTTCTACGCCGGCGAGCCCGACCGGTCGACCCTGCGGCTGTGCTTCGTGACGCAGACGCCGGAGGAGATCGGGGAGGGGCTGCGCAGGCTGGGGCGCGGGCTCACCGGGTGAGCGCGGGTCAGTCCCACCAGAAGGTCCAGGTGGGCTCGCCGACGAGCTGCCGGGCGTAGGCCTCCAGAGTGCCCTCGCCCTGGAGGACGTTGTCCGGGCAGAACGCGAAGTGCTCGGCGGCGATCCGCTCCGCCTCCTCGACCGTGGTGGGCGGGGCGGCGACGGACACCGTGAGGACGTCGAAGCCGAGGCCGACGACCCGTATGCCGAAGCGGTCCTCCCAGGAGCGCAGGACGGCGCACAGCCGGGCCGTGTCGCTCTCGTGGTTGGCCGGGCCGGACCAGCCGACGGCCGCCGGGACGTCCGCGCTGCGCCGGGCCGGGACCAGGGCGAGGTAGGGCGATCTGAACCAGGACGGCCCCTGCTCCGCGAGGGTGTCGGCGATCTGTGCGGCCCGGGCGTCGGGATCCGCCGTCAGGGCGGGGGACGCGGCCAGGCCCGGCCACTCCTCTCCCTGCGCCGCGCACTCCTCCCAGTACTCCGCGAGGACCTCCTCCGCGTCGTGGTCCCCGGGGTAGGAGACCTCGTCGGGCATCAACTCCCACTTCTGCGGGCCGCCCTGGGAGCCGCCGAGGTCGACCAGGACCGGAACCAGCCCCGCCCGCCCCGCCGGTGCGCCCAGGGCCGTCCAGTTGCCGGAGGACGCGGACTGCTCCGCGTGCCACAGCAACGGCTCGTGCCACGGACCGTCGCACGTCGCGTCGATCAGTCTCCCGGGCGGGAGTTGGAGCCCGAGGGAACGCCCGCTCGGGTCGGACGCCAGCTTGGGCAGCGGGTTGGGAAGAGTCGCCATGGGGTGACTGTAGGCGGCCGCACTGACATCGGCCGGGCGGCGGCTACGCTTTCCCGTCCGCGACGGCCGCCGACGCGGGCGGGCCGAGGGGAGGGCGCAGGCCGTGAGTCTCTTCGAGATCGAGCTGCTGAAGAGCGACTGGGAGCGGATGGAGTGCGGCTGCGGTCAGAGTGCCGCGCACCTCCCGGCCAGGATCAGGGAAGTCCTCACCCTCCCCGCGGACCATGGCGGTGGCGAGGCCTTCCTCACCGCGCTGCACGGCCACGTCATGACTCCGGCCGACGGCCTGCTGCCGGCCTCCGCCGCCTTCGTCCCGGCGGCCCTCGCCGCTCTGGCCGGAGAGCTCTCCGAGCCCGCCCGACGGGAGACGCTCGGCTGGCTGCTCCGCGTCCTCGGCCCGGCTGTGGACTCGGGCGGGCCGGTGGCCGCGGCCTGTTCGCCGCCGCCCGGGAAGGGCTCTCGGTGCTGTACGCAGAGGTCCTGCGGGGCGACTCGCCGGCCGGCGCGGCCTACGCCTTCGAGGCGCTTCTCCTGATCGAGGAGGACCTGGACCGCCTCCGCGCCGTGCGGGCGGCCGCGGGGGATCGGCTTCCGGGGGATCTGGCGCGGGAGGAGATCTGAGGCCGGGCGCGCGCCTGGCCCGAGAGCGGAGCGGGCGGGAGCGGGGGGCGGGCGCGGGCGGTCGGGGAGGTGGTGCGGTGCGCGTTCGTGCGCCCCGCCCAGTAAGCTCGCGGGGTGGGAGAACTGAAGCGTGGACAGGTGTGGACGGTCTCCACGGTGGGCCGGGATCGCACGGTCGTCGTCGTGCAGAACGACCATGTGGCCGAACTGCACTCGGGCGCTGTCCTGTGCGCCCTGCTCGACACCTCGGGGGAGCGGCCGGAGTCGCTGGTCACCGTGCGCGTGTCGATGCCGCTGCGGGGGATGGTCGTCGCCCCGGATCTGTACAACTTCCGCCTGACGCGCTTCGAGGACGGCAAGTACCACGGAGACGTCCCCATGGAGGAGATGGAGAGCGTCGACACCGCGCTGCGGGCCGTGCTCAGTCTCTGACGCGCCGCGCCCGCCAGCGGTGCGACAGCCAGATCCCCAAGCCGACGAGCGGGAGGACGACGGAGGCCGGGATGAGTACGCCCAACCCTCCGATCAGCAGAAAGCCGATCAGCGCGTCACCCGCCGACGGATCGTCCTGGCTGCCCAACCGGCCCTCCTCGCGCCCGTGTTCTTGATGTCCGTCTCTCGGGGGACGTGTGAGCGGGTGGAGTCGGTTCCGGCGTGACCTGGTCCGCCCGCGCTTCGAAGCACTCCTTCCGACCGCCCGCCACCGGCAGGAAGCAGGCCTCGACGACCGTGTCGAGGCCGGTCGCGGTCATGGCCGTGTGGACGTAGGCGTCCGCGTCGACCCTGTTCTCGACCCGCGCGCCGTGCGGACGGCCGCCGCTCCCGGCCGCCCGTGTCTCGACCCGGTCGCCGATCCGCGCACCCCACATCCGCGCCCAACTGGCCCCGCACACCCTGCTGTACCGCAGCTGGATCGAGGCCCCGGTCGCGGTGACGTGCTCGGCGAGCGTGTCCGGCGAGCCGCCGCAGTTCGTCAGCACCGGATCCTTGCCCTCGCAGGTGCTCCCCCGGCACTGCGGGCCGCCTACGGACGGGGTCGCCGACGGCCGGGGCGCGCGGTGCTGGTTCGGGAGGAGGAGCAGGGTCAGGGTGACGGCCCCGAACAGCACCGCGCACACCGACGCGAGGACCGCCGCGGCCGTCGCCACCCGCGGTGCCTGTGGCTGAGGCTGTGTCGCCGCTGCCTGTGTTTTTGGCTGCGGCTGCGGCGGCGGCTGCGTCTGTGAATTCTGCTGTGATTTCGGCGGTGGCGGTGGCTGCGGTGTTTTCTTCGGCTGTCCGGGTCTCTCCGACTTCGCGATCTCCCACAGCGCCAGGCATCGCCCGTCCGGTTCCCCGGCGAGGCGGCACAGCTCCTGCACCGCCTGGCGCGGCGGCAGGGACCTGCCGTTGAGGTAGCGCTCCCAGGACGACTTGCTGAACGCGGTCTCGTCCGCGAGGCGCGCCAGGGTGAGGCCCGTGCGGTCCCGCAGCTCCCTGAGCGCCGCCGCCAGCAGCGTGGCTCCCGGCGACGGCGTCGACCCCGTCATGCGCGCAGAGCCTTCCAGGTGTTCGGTCCGACCATGCCGTCCACGTCCAGGCCGGACCGCTTCTGCATGGCCTTGACCGCCCGCTGGGTCAGCGGTCCGAACTTCCCGTCGATGCCGCCCGGCGAGATGCCCGCCCGGCGCAGCAGGCACTGGGCCTCGGCCACCTCGGGGCCCGCGCTGCCGTAGAAGATCTCGGTGCTCCGCGTGGGGCTGATGCCCGCGTACCAGAGCCCGTCGATCCGCTTGATCCCGCAGGTGTAGACGCGATCCGGCGAGGAGGCCGCAGCGGCGGACGGGGCTGGGGGCGCGACCGCCTGTGCGTCGCGGTCGTCGTCGAGGCGGACGGCCAGGAGGACCGCCGAGGAGACGGCCAGTACCAGGGCGACGGCCCCCGCCATGAGCGCGATGCGCAGCGCACGCCCCGGAAGGGCCTCTGGGTTCGCCGGAATCTCAGGTTCCGTCGGGGGAGCCGCCTCTGCTCGCTCTGCTTCGGGTCCCCTCGACGGTGACTTCGACGGTGACTTCGACGGGGACGCGGGCGGGCGGGCACTGTCCCAGGTGTCGGCGGCGACCTCGTGCAGCGCGAGCAGTCGGACCGGATCGTCGCCGCAGATCCGGGCCAGCGCCTCCACGGCCTCCGCGGGCGGGAGCGATCTGCCGCCCAGGTACCGCTCCCAGGACTTCTGGCTGTACCCCGTCTTCACGGCCAGTTGACGCATGCTCAGCTCGCTGTGATCCGTCAGACGACGTAAGTGCGTCGCCAACTGCCTTACGCGCGGGTCCAGTCCGGCGGGCAGAGCTTTCCGGAGCGCCATGTTCCCCCCAGGTGCGGTCATGGACCGTGGTCAGCGGTCCCCGACTCCACCGCATTCTGCATCAGCGTCACAACCTCTGCACAAGGTCTGTCCCAGCTGTCCCGCCGTACCGTCCCGAGGGATGACGTCTGCGCAGGTCAGCAGGGCGACGTCCCGTGAATCCGTCAGATGTGCGGCAACCGTGGCGGCCGCGCCCCGCGCCCCGCAGTCTCGTTGGCAGGCCGGCCGGTGCGGTCGGTCCACAACGAAGGGGTAGCGACATGCGCATGATCAGGAAATTCGCTGCGGTGGCCGGCGGGATCGTGCTGACCGGTGGTCTGCTGGCCGGAAGCGCGGGGGCCGCGAGTGCGGCGCAGGCCGCGCCGCGGGCGGCGTCGGACTGTCCGGCCGGCTGGTTCTGCGTCTGGGCCGGGCAGAACTACACCGGCCACATGCAGAAGATCGCGGGGACGAACCGGGACCTGACCCAGTACTCGGTCTTCCAGAGCTTCAAGTCCTGGTACAACCACGGCAATTCCTGTGACCTCAAGTGGTACTCCGAGAAGGACTACGGCGGGTCCAGCTCGCTCGTGTACCGGGGCTACCGGACGAGCACCCCCGAGAGCCACTACATCAAGTCCAACACGTGGGTGAACTGCGTCTGACCGACGCCCGCACCCGCCACACGCCAGAGGGCGGCACCCCGGTGGGGGTGCCGCCCTCCACGGCACGGCTCAGAGCTTTTCCGGCGTCCTGATGCCCAGCAGGGCCATGCCCAGGTGGAGCGTGCGGGCCGTCAGGTCCACCAGGAAGAGACGGTTCTCCACGACTTCCGGCGCGTTGTCGGGCGACAGCACGTGACACTGGTCGTAGAACGTCGTCAGGTGCGAGGCCAGCTGGTACAGGTACGCCGCCAGCTTGTGCGGCTCGTACGCCGCCGCCACCTCCGACACCGTCTCCGCGAACTGGTCCAGGTGCAGGCCCAACGCCCGCTCCGCCGGGGCCAGTGCCAGCTCCGGGTGAGCGGCCGGGCGGGTCTCGCCGGCCTTGCGCAGGATCGACCGGATACGGGCGTACGCGTACTGGAGGTACACGGACGTGTCGCCGTTCAGCGAGACCATCTGGTCCAGGTCGAACTTGTAGTCCCGCACCGCCGACGTCGACAGGTCGGCGTACTTCACCGCGCCGATGCCCACGTACCGGCCGTTCTCCACGATCTCCGGCTCGGTCAGGCCGACCTTCTCCGCCTTCTCCCGGACCACGGACGTCGCCCGGCCCACCGCCTCGTCGAGGAGGTCGACCAGCTTGACCGTCTCGCCCTCACGGGTCTTGAACGGCTTGCCGTCCTTGCCGAGGACCGTGCCGAACGCCAACTGGTGCGCCTTCACGTCCTCGTTCAGCCAGCCCGCCCTGCGCGCCGTCTCGAACACCATCTTGAAGTGCAGCGACTGGCGCGCGTCCACGACGTAGATGAGCGAGCTCGCCTTGATGTGGAAGACGCGGTCGCGGATCGCCGACAGGTCCGTCGCCGCGTAGCCGTAGCCGCCGTCCGACTTCTGGACGATCAGCGGGACCGGATTGCCGTCCGGGCCCTTCACGTCCTCGAAGAACACGCACAGCGCGCCCTCGGAGCGGACCGCGACCCCGGACTCCTCCAGCAGCCGGCAGGTCTCCGCCAGCATGTCGTTGTAACCCGACTCGCCGACGATGTCCTCGTCGCGGATCTCCATGTCCAGCTTCTCGAAGACGGAGAAGAAGTAGATCTTCGACTCGTCCACGAACTTCTGCCAGGTCGCGAGCGTGTGCGGGTCGCCGGCCTGGAGGTCGACCACCCGGCGACGCGCCCGCGTCTTGAACTCCTCGTCCGCGTCGAACAGCTTCCGCGCCGACTTGTAGAGGCGGTCGAGGTTCGACATCGCCTCCTCGCCGCTGACCTGCTTCTCCTTGTGGTCCAGTTCGTGCGGATGCTCGTCCAGAAACTGGATGAGCATGCCGAACTGGGTGCCCCAGTCGCCGATGTGGTGCCTGCGGACCACGCTCTCGCCGGTGAACTCCAGGATCTGCACCATCGCGTCGCCGATGACCGCCGACCGCAGATGGCCGACGTGCATCTCCTTCGCCACGTTCGGCTGCGCGTAGTCGATCACCGTCGTGCCGGCGTGCGCGGCGTGCGGGACGCCGAGGCGGGCCTCGTCCGCGTACCGCGCGGCCAGGTTCTCCGTGATCGCCCGGTCGGTGATCGTCACGTTCAGGAAGCCGGGGCCCGAGACCTCGATCTCCCCGATCACGTCACCGGTCGTCACGTTCGCCACGACCTGCGTCGCCAGCTCCCGCGGGTTCGCCTTCGCCTTCTTGGCCAGCGCCAGGATGCCGTTGGCCTGGAAGTCGGCCCGGTCGCTTCGTCGCAGCAGCGGGTCCGAGCCGGCGGCCTCCGGCAGAGTGGCCGAGAGGGCGGACGCGAGACGCTGTTCGACGGAGTCGCTGAGGGACGTGACCGGGGCCATAGGAGTGGGTGCCGTTCTCCTCGTGGGGACGCATAGACACGGCCAGTATCCCATGGGGGGTAAAGCGGTTTTCCCGGGCGCGGGGCCGTCTGGGAGAATGGGAACCCCATGAGCGTGGGACCCCTCATTACCTGGGGACCCCCATGCGGGACTCCCATCAACGCTTCCAGAATCAAGAGGACGTGCCGATCGTGGCTCAGAGCACCGAGACCACCGACTGGGTCTCCCGTTTCGCGGATGAGGTCATCGAGGAGTCGGAGCGCCGAGCCCCCGGCACTGAGTCATCAGTCGCCACCGCTCCGGTTGTAGTCGTCGCGTCCGGACTCTCCCCGTCCGGTCCCATCCACCTCGGCAACCTGCGCGAGGTCATGACCCCGCACCTCGTCGCCGACGAGATCCGCCGCCGCGGCCACCAGGTCCGCCACCTGATCTCCTGGGACGACTACGACCGCTACCGCAAGGTGCCGGCCGGCCTCGACGGAGTCGACGACACGTGGGCCGAGCACATCGGCAAGCCGCTGACCTCCGTCCCGGCGCCGCGGGGCTCCGCGTACCCGAACTGGGCCGAGCACTTCAAGGCCGCGATGATCGAGTCGCTGGCCGAACTCGGCGTGGAGTTCGACGGGATCAGCCAGACCGCGCAGTACACCTCCGGCGTCTACCGCGAGCAGATCCTGCACGCGATCGAGCACCGCGCCGACATCGACGCCATCCTCGAGCAGTACCGCACCAAGAAGGCCCCGGCCGCCGCGGCGAAGAAGCAGCAGAAGCCTCTCGACGAGGCCGAGGTCGAGGCCGCCGAGGGCTCGGGCGCGGCCGCCGAGGACGACGGCTCGTCCGGCACCGTCGGCTACTTCCCGTACAAGCCCTACTGCGGCAACTGCGAGAAGGACCTCACCACGGTCACCTCCTACGTCGACGACACCACCGAGCTGTCCTACACCTGCACCGCCTGCGGCTTCGCCGAGACCGTCCGGCTCAGCGAGTTCAACCGCGGCAAGCTGGTCTGGAAGGTCGACTGGCCGATGCGCTGGGCCTACGAGGGCGTCGTCTTCGAGCCGTCCGGCGTCGACCACTCCTCCCCGGGGTCCAGCTTCCAGGTCGGCGGGCAGATCGTCGGGATCTTCGGCGGCAAGCAGCCCATCGGGCCGATGTACGCCTTCGTCGGGATCAGCGGCATGGCGAAGATGTCGTCGTCCAAGGGCGGGGTGCCCACCCCCGGCGACGCGCTGAAGATCATGGAGCCGCAGATCCTGCGCTGGCTGTACGCCCGCCGCCGGCCCAACCAGTCCTTCAAGATCGCCTTCGACCAGGAGATCCAGCGGCTCTACGACGAGTGGGACAAGCTCGACGCCAAGGTGGCGGAGGGGGCCGCCCTCCCGGCCGACGTCGCGGCACACGCGCGTGCGGTGGGCACGGCCGGCGGTGAGCTGGCGCGCACCCCGCGTCCGCTGCCGTACCGCACCCTCGCCTCCGTCGCCGACATCACCGCCGGCCACCAGGACCAGGCCCTGCGCATCCTGAGCGACCTCGACCCCGAGAACCCGCTCGCCGCCCTGGACGAGGCCCGGCCCCGGTACGACAAGGCCGAGGCCTGGATCAACACGCACGTCCCCGCCGACCAGCGGACCATCGTGCGCGAGGAGGCGGACGCCGAACTGCTGAAGTCCCTCGACGAGGCCGCCCGGCAGTCCCTGCGGCTGCTGGTCGACGGGCTGGCCGAGAACTGGTCGCTGGACGGGCTCACCCACCTCGTCTACGGCGTCCCGAAGGTGCAGGCCGGCTTCTCCGCCGACGCCACGCCCAAGGAGCTCCCGCCGGAGATCAAGACCGCCCAGCGGACGTTCTTCGCCCTGCTCTACCACCTCTTGGTCGGGCGGGACACGGGGCCGCGGCTGCCCACACTGCTGCTGGCGGTCGGGCAGGAGCGGGTGCGGGCCCTGCTCGGGGAGTAAGCGCAACGGTACGAAAAGGGGGCCCTCCGGTGAGGGCCCCCTTTGCCGTGCGGATGCCGTGCGGATGCCGTGCGGACTTCTCGCGAACCGCTACGCGATGTGGTCTTCCTGGAGTTCCGCCGTGTGGCGGTTGGTGAAGCGGTTGACCATGCGGTCGGCTTCCCGCTGCGGGACCGTGACCCCGTACGTCGCCTCCACGTCGCCCCTGAACTGGCCCGACGTGGGGTAGCTGCCGTCTATCGACTTCTTGAAGACCAGGTAGTAGTCCTCCTCCGTGAGCTCCGGAGGGCCGCCGCCCTCGCCCAGCTCACGGCTGCGACCCGGGCCCACCGGGATGGGGAACGAACCCGTCTCCTCCGGGGAGGGTTCCTGGACCGGGGGCTCCTCCTGGTACTGGTCCTGGTACTGCTCGGCCCGTTGCTGCTCCTCGTACCACTGGGCGTACTGCTCCGTGGGGTCGTAGGAGGGGTCGTAGCCGCCCTGGTACTGCATCTCGCTCGGGGGAGCCTGGAACCAGGGGTTCTGGTCGTCCACGGGCGCGGCGGGGGCGGGCACGGGGGCGGGCGCGTAGTCGACCTGCTGGGGCTGCGGCTGCTGCTGGACCTGTTGCGGCTGCTGCGCCTGCCGGGGTGCGGGGGCCGCCGCCAGTTCCGGCTGGGGCGCGGGCGCGGACACCGGGATCGGCGCCGGACTCGGAGCGGGGGCCGGAGGCAGCACGGCCGGTTCTATGCCCGCCGCCGCCAGGCCCGCCGGGGCCGTCTCCGCCAGCGGGACGCCGTAACGGGCCAGGCGCAGCGGCATCAGCGACTCCACCGGAGCCTTGCGACGCCACGCCCGGCCGAACCGGGAGCGCAGCCTCGCCTGGTAGACGAGACGTTCCTGCTCCAGCTTGATCACCTGGTCGTAGGAGCGCAGCTCCCACAGCTTCATCCGGCGCCACAGCAGGAACGTCGGCACCGGGGAGAGCAGCCAGCGCGTGATGCGCACGCCCTCCATGTGCTTGTCCGCCGTGATGTCCGCGATCCGGCCGATCGCGTGCCGGGCCGCCTCGACGGCGACCACGAACAGGATCGGGATCACCGCGTGCATGCCCGTGCCCAGCGGGTCCGGCCAGGCGGCCGCGCCGTTGAACGCGATCGTCGCCGCCGTCAGCAGCCACGCAGTCTGCCGCAGCAGCGGGAAGGGGATCCGGATCCAGGTCAGCAGCAGATCCAGGGCCAGCAGGACGCAGATGCCCGCGTCGATGCCGATCGGGAAGACATAGGAGAACTTCCCGAAGCCCTTCTCCAGGGCCAGCTCCCGGACCGCCGCGTACGAACCGGCGAAGCCGATGCCGGCGATGATCACGGCGCCGGTCACGACCACGCCGATGAGAACGCGGTGCAACCGGGTCAGCTGTATTGGCGCGGACACCCGTACTCCCCTCCCCTTGCGTGTTCTTGCGCGCAACAGGGTGGCACATGTGTGCGGCGCACGCGTTGCCGGTCCGTCAGCTCTTTGCGGAAGCGGAAGCCTTCGGAGCAGCCGCGGTCGTCGCAGCCGTCGTGGCCTTCCCGGTCGCCGACGCCGACTGCGAAGGCGTCGCCTTCGAGGGCGACGACGCCGACGCACCCGACGAGGCCGTCTTCGACGGGGCCGGGCTCGACGTCGACGTACCCGAACCGCCGCCGGCGCCCTCGCCGTTGGCCGACTGCACCGAGGCCACCGCCTCCTTCGCCGCCTTCTCCGCCGACTTCGTCAGGGTGTCCGCGCTCGGGGCCTTGTCGCCCGCCAGACCGGCGCCGTTGTAGTCGAGCGTGATGACGACGTTCTCCACCCGCGCCACGACCGTCTGCTGCTTGAAGGCGCCTTCCGTCTTCTTCAGGTCGTACGCCACCAGCGTCGCCTCGTCGCCCGTCCCGGCCGCCGCCTGCGACTTCGCGTTCGTTGCGCCCGACACCGCCTGGGCGTCCTTGACCTGCTTCGCGTAGTACGTCTTCGCCTGCGACTCGCCGTCACCCGTCGTCGCGTCCGACTCGAAGCGCAGCAACGACACGTTCAGCCAGCGGAACTGGGAGCCCTTCACACCGTTGTTGGCCAGACTCGACCAGGAACAACTGGTCCGCGCCGCGGTGTCGCTGGACGTCCCCTCCTTGCCCGAGATCCCCTTCGGCACCAACTCGGTCAACGTCTTCTTCGACAGCACCGCACACGCCTCGGGCAGCGTCTTGTACGCCGCCGCCTGCACGGTCGGCGCGGCGCTCACGGCCGAGTCCGTGCCGGAACCGGCGGACGCGCCCGCGCCCTGCGCGCCGTCACCGGAACCGGAGTCGGAGTCCGAGGAGCAGCCTGCCGCGAACAGCAGCACCGGGACGGCCACGGCTGCGGCGAGAACGCGGCTGCTGCTGCGCCCCCCGGCCCGCCTCACTCGCTCGTCACGCTGCTCGCACTGGTCAAACTGGCCGTCACGCTGGGCTCGTCGCTGCATGGTTCCTTCACTCATGACGCTCGTGGTTCCTGCGGTCGGATCGGGTCCGAGGGGCCACGGTACGCGGTGAAGAAGCTGTGCGGTTCCCCTTCGAAGGCTTTGCGAGGGGGGTGCGGACGGGGCCGAAGTGGCCTCAGCCGGCCAGCGACTCGGCCAGTTGCGCGGCCAGTTTCCGGGCCTTGTCCTGCATTTCCTCACTGTCCGGCACCACGCCGACGGTCGTCGGCTGCTCCTCGTACTCGATGGTCACAATGACGTTCGACGTGCGGAACGCCACAGTCACCGTGCGCTGCTTGGCCGTCGAACCGGAACTGTCGAGCGCGTCGTCGACGAACGCCTCGTCGCCCAGATCGTCCAGCAGACGGGGCTGGATTTCGGCGGTGGAGGAGGGAGAGGGGGAGGCCGAGGCGGAGGCAGAGGGGGAGCCGGAGGCGGCGGAGGCGGAGGCGGGGGGCGAGAGGGTCGCGGCGGGGGAGGGCGAGGGGGAGCCGGTGGTGGGGGTGGTCTGCCCGGTGGTGAGGGTCGCGGAGGCGACGGGGGCCGGGAGGTCGGCCGCCGTCACCTCCGCCGCGAAGAGCGTCTCGGCCTGGGTGTCGTCGCTGACGGCGTTGTCATAGGAGACGACGCGCTCGAAGTCGACGAAGAGGTGGTCGGTGGCGTCCGTCGACTCCACCTTCCAACGGCAGCCCACCTTGCGGTCCGTGTCGTACGTCAGCGTCGCCTCGCCCGCGTAGGCGGTCTCGCGCTGCGTTTGGTCGGCGAGCTGTTTGATGCCGGGGAGCAGGGAGTCGAGCGTGGACCGGCTCACCACGCCGCAGGCCTCCGGGAGCGTGGCGTACTTGCCGGGCTGCGCGGCGGAGGCGGCCGTGCCGGCCTCGCCCGGGTTGGAGTTGTCCGTCGAGCCGCCCTCCTCCGAACTGCCGGTGCAGCCGGCCAGCAGCGCCGCGAGGAGCGCGACGACGCCGGGTACGTACGCCTTCCGCTGCACGGTCGGCTCCTCTCGAAGGTCAGTTCGGTGGTGAGTGGTTTCGGTGGTGGGTGGTCCAGTGTCCCCGCTGGTTATTCGCTTGCCGGGCGGGGGTGGCCCCTGGAGACAATGTGTATCGCACGCAACACCGTGGATGCCGGTCCGCCGTCCGGTTTCGTGGATCTTGGCACCGGTTTTGCGACTGATGACTTTTGTGGTTTATCCGGGGGAACGAGGACGATATGTCGTACGTGGAAATGCCGGGCGCGAAGGTGCCCATCCGTATGTGGGCCGACCCGACGTCGGTCGAGGAGGGTGCGCTCCAGCAGCTGCGCAACGTGGCGACCCTGCCGTGGATCAAGGGCCTGGCGGTCATGCCGGACGTCCACTACGGCAAGGGCGCGACGGTCGGCTCGGTCATCGCGATGCAGGGTGCGGTATGCCCCGCGGCGGTGGGCGTGGACATCGGCTGCGGGATGTCGGCGGTCAGGACGTCGCTGACGGCGAACGACCTGCCGGGGGATCTGTCGCGACTGCGGTCGAAGATCGAGCAGGCCATTCCGGTGGGGCGGGGGATGCATGACACCGCCGTCGAGCCGGGGCGTATGCACGGCTTCGCGACCGGTGGCTGGGACGACTTCTGGGGGCGGTTCGACGGGATCGCTGACGCGGTCAAATTCCGTCAGGAGCGTGCCACGAAGCAGATGGGAACGCTTGGAAGTGGCAACCACATGATCGAATTTTGCCTCGATCAGTCGGATTCGGTCTGGCTCATGCTGCATTCCGGATCCCGGAACATCGGCAAGGAACTCGCCGAGTTCCATATCGGCGTGGCGCAGGCCCTTCCGCACAACCAGGGTCTGGTCGACCGCGACCTGGCGGTGTTCGTCGCAGACACCCCGCAGATGGCCGCGTACCGAAGCGATCTCTACTGGGCGCAGGAGTACGCGAAGTACAACCGCGCCATCATGATGGGGCTCCTGAAGGACGTCGTCCGTAAGGAGTTCAAGAAGGCGAAGCCCACCTTCGAACAGGAGATCTCCTGCCACCACAACTATGTGGCGGAGGAACGGTACGAGGGGATGGACCTGCTCGTGACCCGCAAGGGAGCGATCCGGGCCGGGTCAGGCGAGTACGGGATCATTCCCGGATCCATGGGCACCAGCTCGTACATAGTGAAGGGCCTTGGCAACGAGAAGGCCTTCAACTCGGCGTCGCACGGCGCCGGTCGGCGCATGAGCCGTAACGCGGCGAAGCGTCGCTTCACGGTGAAGGATCTGGAGGAGCAGACGCGGGGTGTGGAGTGCCGTAAGGACTCTGGCGTGCTTGACGAGATTCCGGGCGCCTACAAGAACATCGACCAGGTGATGGATCAGCAGCGTGATCTCGTCGAGGTCGTGGCGAAGTTGAAGCAGTTCGTCTGCGTGAAGGGCTGAGGCGGGTGGCCCCAGGGGGAACCGGGGCCACCCGAGCTGGGTTATTGATCGCTGGGCATGGGGACTTGGCCGCTGCGCAAGCGCCACAGGCGCAGACTGCAGCTCTGCACGGTTCTGCCGAGCACCTTGGCTGCCGTCGTCGGGTTGTTGTGCTGGAGCAGAATTCGGTCTTCGCACTCATTCCAGCGGCGTTTTGTGTAGGCAGCCCTCATGCCAGTGGGGCGAACCCGGTCGGTGAGCGAGTCAGCGGCTGCGCGCTTGCGTTCCAGGGACAAGCAGCTCGGATAGTAGAGGTGAGCTGCCAGGTTCTGGGCGATCTCCATCCGTGTGGGTTTAGGAGAGTCGTTTCTTCGGTCGCGGAACCGGGGTGGGGGCAGGGGCGAAACGGCTGAGCCTTGAGAGAACCGGTCCGTCACAGGTCCCGGTGGACCTTGGTGTTCGATGCCTGGGCGCGGGGGCGCAGGACCAACAGGTCCACGTTGACGTGGCTGGGGCGGGTCACCGCCCAGGTGATCGTCTCGGCCACGTCGGAGGCGGTGAGAGGTTCGGCGACGCCCTCGTAGACCTTGGCGGCCTTGTCCTCGTCGCCGTTGAAGCGGGTGAGGGCGAACTCGTCGGTCTTGACCATGCCGGGGGCGATCTCGATGACGCGGACCGGCTGGCCGACGATCTCCAGGCGGAGGGTCTCGGCGAGGACGTGGGCGCCGTGCTTGGCGGCGACATAGCCCGCGCCGCCCTCGTACGTGCCGTGTCCGGCGGTGGAGGAGACGACGACCACCGTGCCGTCGCCGCTCGCGACCAGCTTCGGCAGGAGCGCCTGGGTGATGTTCAGGGTGCCGAGGACGTTCGTCTCGAACATCGTGCGCCAGTCGGCGGGGTCGCCGGTGGCGACGGGGTCGGCGCCGAGTGCGCCGCCCGCGTTGTTGACGAGGACGCCGATCGTCTTGAAGGCGGTGGCGAACTCGTCCACGGCGGCGCGGTCCGTCACGTCCAGCTGGTAGGCCGTCGCCTGGTGGCCGGCCGCGTTGATCTCCTCGGCGAGTGCCTCGACGCGGTCCTTGCGGCGGGCGGTCAGGACCACGCGGTAGCCGGCCGCGGCGAGCTGCCGGGCGGTGGCGGCGCCGATTCCGCTGCTCGCACCGGTGACGATCGCGATGCGGGAGGGGGCGGACGGGGCGGCGGTGGACATGAGCGCTCCTCGGACGTGCGTGCGGCTGGCTTTCGCCAGGATATGCCGGTGCTCAAGTCAATTACCTCGGGGCGTGTACATGATCACAGCCATGCCCGCGAGGCAGATCAGCGCGCCGGTGATGTCCCAGCGGTCGGGGCGGTAGCCGTCGGCGGCCATGCCCCAGAGGATCGAACCCGCCACGAAGATTCCGCCGTACGCGGCGAGGATGCGGCCGAAGTGGGCGTCCGGCTGGAAGGTGGCGACGAAGCCGTATGCGCCGAGAGACAGGACTCCGCCCAGGGTCCACATCCAGCCGCGGTGTTCGCGCACGCCCTGCCAGACCAGCCAGGCTCCGCCGATCTCGAAGAACGCGGCCACGACGAAGAGGGCGGCGGAGCGGAGGATGAGCAGCATGGCCGCAGCTTTGCATGACGGTGTGCTGTCACCTGTGCCCCGTTCACCTGTTGGAGGGCGCCTGCGGGGCGCCAGGCGTGGGATACATCCCCTGCGTAACGCCTGGGCTGTTTCTGGCGTTTTCTGGCGGTTTCTGATCTAGGAGTGGTGGCATGCGCAGGTTGCGGGGTCTCGTGGTGTGGGGTGCGGGTGCCGTGCTGGCGGTGGGCGCGGGTGTCGTGCCCGCGCACGCGGTGCAGGAGGAGCCCGAGGCCGACCTGTCGTATCACGGCTTCGCGGTCATGGACGGAGGCCGGGTCGATGTGCGGCTGACTCCGCGCAACCACGGTCCGGGGGACGTCGCCGACTCGACGGTGCGGCTGCGCTGGTCGGTGCCGTTGGCGGCGGGGGAGCAGTGGCTGCCGGCCGGGTGCGCGCGCACGGGCCGGCAGGTGGTGGTGTGCCGGACGGGGGCGCTGGCCGCGGACGGGCTGGGGGAGCAGCTGGCGTTGCGGGTGTGGCTGCGGGGGCGGCCGGCGGAGGTGACGATGGACGTCGACACCCTGTGGGGCGGTGGGGCGGTGGATCGCAATCGGTCCAACGACCGGCAGCAGGTGCTGGTGCTGGACACCGGGGACGCCTATTTCTTCTGAGCTTGCTTCTGCTGAGCCTGGTGCTTTTCAGCCTGTTGTTTCCGCGCCTGTTTCTGCCGGCGTCCGTGGGGCTGGTGCGTCGTCGTACCATCTGCGGACGGCAGTCGAGGACGGCGCCGGCGAAGGGGTGCGATGTCGGGGAACGTGCGATCGCGGCTGCTGGACGAGCTGTCGGAGGTCTCCCGCCGGTACATGGCCGCGTATGCCCTGTTCAACCAGGCGCTCGCCGACCGTCTCGGGCTGCATCCGACCGATCTGCAGTGTCTGAACCTGCTGACGCTGGAGCGGGAGCCGGTGACGACGGGCCGGGTCGCCGAGCTGACGGGGCTGACCACCGGGTCGGCGACGCGGCTGGTGGACCGGTTGGAGCGGGCCGGCTACGTCGTCCGGGAGCGGGACGCGGCCGACCGGCGGCGGGTGCTGGTGGCGACGGTGCCGGAGCGGATCGCGGAGTTCGGGCGGATGTGGGAGCGGCTGGGCGGCGACTGGATGCCGCTCTTCGACGATCTCGGGGACGCCGAACTCGCGGTGATCGTGCGGCACATGCGGCGGACGGTGGAGTTCGGCGCGGAGCAGGTGGAGCGGTTGCGGGAAGGCCTGGTCCAGGACAGGTCCTAGGGCGGGACCACCAAGCCCGAGTCACGAAGTCGGGGCCAGGCAGTCGGGCCCAGGAAGCCGGGTCTAGGGTCGGTCCGGTCTGGTCCTGCGGTCGCGACATGAGTGGCGCAGGGGAGTTCTGGGGGCGGGATGCAGGAGACGGAGATACGGGCGTCCGCGGCGGGGGTGGCCGGGGAGGTTCGCGGCGGTGGTCGTCCGGGGCGTGAACTGCCGCGGCACTGGC
Organism: Streptomyces sp. NPDC050263; assembly: GCF_040655955.1. Classification (NCBI taxonomy): domain Bacteria; kingdom Bacillati; phylum Actinomycetota; class Actinomycetes; order Kitasatosporales; family Streptomycetaceae; genus Streptomyces; species Streptomyces sp. NPDC050263. The sequence continues at coordinate 39,084 of NZ_JBFAKW010000025.1, forward strand.
TGCTTTTGCTGCTGGGCGCGGCCGTGCTGCCGGGTGTGCTGCTGGTGCTGGTCGGGCGGTCGTTGGACGAGCCGGCGGTGCAGGCGTGGCGGACGGTGTGTCTGGCCGTCACCGTGCAGGCCCTGCCCTTCCTGCTGCTGGGCACGGCGCTGTCCGGGGCGATCAACGCGTTCGTGCCGGCCAGTGTGTTCCAGCGGCTGCTGCCGAAGCGGCCGGCGCTGGCGGTGCCGGTGGCGGGGCTGGCCGGGGTGGTGCTCCCGGGGTGCGAGTGCGCTTCGGTGCCGGTGGCCAACAGCCTGATCGGGCGAGGGGTCGCGCCGGCGGCCGCGTTCGCTTTCCTGCTGTCCGCTCCGGCCATCAATCCGATCGTGCTGACGGCGACCGCCGTCGCGTTTCCGGGCAGTCCGGAGATGGTGCTGGCCCGGTTGGCGGCCTCGCTGATCACGGCGGCCGCGATGGGCTGGCTGTGGCTCTGGCTGGGGAAGGCGGAGTGGCTGCGGCCTGCCGTGCGGCACACCGGGCACCAGGCCGGGCACAGCCGGTGGACGGAGTTCCGGCAGGGCTTCCAGCACGACTTCCTGCACGCGGGGGGCTTTCTGGTGGTGGGCGCGATGGCGGCGGCGACCTTCAATGTGGCGATGCCCCGGTCGGTGCTCGACACGTTCTCCGGGTCGCCCTGGCTGTCCGTGCTGTTCCTGGCGGCGCTGGCGATCGTGCTGGCGGTGTGCAGCGAGGCGGACGCGTTCGTCGCGGCCTCGCTGACCGGGTTCTCGCCGACGGCGCGGCTGGCGTTCATGGTGGTGGGCCCGATGGTCGACCTGAAGCTGATCGCGCTCCAGGCGGGGACGTTCGGGCGGGCCTTCGCGGTGCGGTTCTCGTCGGCCACGGCGGTGGTCGCGGTGGTGTGCAGCGTGGTCGTGGGAGGGGTGCTGCTGTGAAGCGGTTCGTGCAGGTCGCGTTGCTGGTGCTGAGCGGGGTCGGGTTGCTGCGGACCTCGCTGTTCACCGAGGAGTACCTCCGGTACGTGAAGCCGGGGATGCGGCCGCTGCTGGTCGCGGGCGGGGTGGTGCTGGTGCTGCTGGGGGTGGCGGAGGCGTGGGCGGCCGTCAGACGGCGGCGGGCCGACGACCACCGGGATCACCCCAGGCACGATCACCGCAGGCACGATCACCCCGAGCACGATCACCCCGAGCGGGATCCCCACGGTGACGACGGTCATGGGCACGATCACTCTCGGGTGCCCCGGGTCGCCTGGCTGCTGTTCCTGCCCGTGCTGAGCCTGCTCTTCTACGCGCCGCCCGCGCTCGGGTCGTACACCGCCTCGCGGGAGCCGGCGAAGGCCGTCGCGACGGTGGACGACGACGATTTCGATCCGCTGCCCGCGACCTCGCCGCTGCCGATCACGCTCACCGACTTCACCCAGCGGGTGCAGCAGGACCGCCGCCTGGCCATCAAGGGGCGGGCGGTGCAGATGACCGGGTTCGCCTCCCCGGCCGGTGACGGTGCGGACGGGTGGTATCTGACGCGGATCCTGGTCAGCTGCTGTGCGGCGGACGCCACGACGCTCAAGGTACGGGTCTACGGGGTGGCCGAGCCCAAGGCGGACACCTGGGTCACGGTCACCGGCGTATGGCATCCGGCCGGAAAGCTGGGGACCGCGTCGGCGGCCGTGGCGCTGGACGTGCGGGGTGTGAAGAAGATCCGGAAGCCGACCAACGCGTACATGGACGCGCTGCCCTTCGACTAGGGGGCTTCTGATGGATCTCCGTGGGAGAAGGAGCGGCGTTCGGTGCGTGCTCTCGGCGTGCCGGGCGTCGCGACGCCGCGGAGATCCATCAGAAGCCCCCTAGCGCCGGACAGGCCCTGGCGCTATCGCCTGGCCGAGGCGGGCGCGTAGGCGGTCGGCGGTACGCCGATCGTCGCCTTGAAGTCGCGGATCAGGTGGGCCTGGTCGGCGTAGCCCAGGTCGGCCGCCAGGGCCGGCCAGTCCAGCGCCTCCTCGGTCTTTGCGCGCTCCAGGGCCTCGTGGATGCGGTAGCGGAGGATGACCCACTTGGGGCTCACGCCCACGTACGCGGCGAACAGGCGCTGCAGGTGTCGTACGGAGAGGCCTTCCGCCTCGGCCAGGTCCGTGACCCTGCGGAGGTCGCGGTCGGCGCGGATGTGCTCGACCAGGGCCATGGCGTGGTCGGCCCGGGGGTCCGGCGCCGGGTCGAGGGAGAGCAGGAAGGCGTCGAGCGCGGCGACCCGGTCGAGGTCGTCGGCGGGGGTGACGACCGACCGGGCGGTGTCGTGGTCGGCGCGCGGGAAGACGTCCCGGGCGGGCAGTGCGCGGCCGGTCCAGTGCGAGACGGGCAGGTCGGGGGCGTAGGGCCGGAAGCCGCCGGGTCGGAACTTCGCTCCGCACACCCGGCCGCGGCCGGTCAGCTTCCGGGTGAACAGGCCGAGCGCGACGCCGGTCAGCTCGCCGTACGGGGGGCCTTCGTCCTCGTCCCACTGGAAGGTGAGGTTGACGCAGGGGTGCGGGACGACGTGGGAGGCGTAGGGCTCGGGCAGGTCCCAGTCGATGAACCAGTACGTCTCGACATGGCGGCGCAGCGGCTCGGCGGGCCGGTGGCGGCGGAACCGCACGCGGGTCAGCAGGCCGGCCGGGTCGACGATCCCGCGGGTGTCGCGGCGGGGGGCGGCCATGTCCGGATCGTACGTCGTGTTTCTTCCGTCGTGTCTCTCCGTCGCGTTTCTTCAAGAGGGGCGGGGTCCGGCGTCCGTACGGTCGAGGCATGGACACGAACGCGAACACGAACGCGAACCCGAGCAGTGCGAGGACGTACGGCATCGGTGAGCTGCTGGGCATGGCGCGGGAGCGGGCCGTGCCGGTGGTGCGGGGCATTTCGGACGCGGCGCTGGCGGCTCCCACGCCCTGTGCGGAGTACGACGTGAAGACCCTGGTCAACCATGTCTTCCAGGTGATCGTGCAGTTCCAGCGGCTGGCGGCGAAGGAGGCGTCGGACTTCGGCGAGGCGCCGGACCGGGTGGGCGCGGGGCCGGACTGGCGGGCGGGGCTGGTGGCGGAGGCGGACCGGCTGGTGGCGGCGTGGTCGGTGCCGGGGGCGGAGGAGGGGACCACCGGGGCGATGGACATGCCGGCGCGGTTGGTCGGCTCGATGGCGTTGCTGGATCTGACCGTGCATGGGTGGGATCTGGCGCGGGCCACCGGGCAGGAGTACCCGGCGGCGGACCGTGCGGTCGTCGCGCAGCTCGCGGAGGCGGTGGCCGAGCTGGAGCCGACGGCCCGGAAGATGGGGGTGTTCGGGGAGCCGGTGGCGGTGGCCGGGGACGCCTCGGAGTTCGAGCGGCTGCTCGCGCGGACCGGCCGGGACCCGTACTGGAAGTGACGTGGGCGGGGGATCGGCGGGGGTGGGAATAGCCGGGGGCGGGGCGCAGTTCACCAGGTATAGTTGAACCGTCAACAACCTGGAGGATGAGCGACCATGCAGTTCGGGATCTTCAGCGTCGGCGATGTCACGCCGGACCCCACGACGGGCCGTACGCCGAGCGAGCGTGAGCGGATCAAGGCCATGGTCGCCATCGCGCTGAAGGCCGAGGAGGTCGGCCTCGACGTCTTCGCGACCGGCGAGCACCACAACCCGCCGTTCGTGCCCTCGTCGCCGACCACGATGCTCGGCTTCATAGCGGCGCAGACGGAGAAGCTGATCCTCTCCACCTCGACCACCCTCATCACCACCAACGACCCGGTGAAGATCGCCGAGGACTTCGCGATGCTCCAGCACCTGGCCGACGGGCGGGTGGACCTGATGATGGGGCGCGGGAACACCGGCCCGGTCTACCCCTGGTTCGGGCAGGACATCCGGCAGGGCATCAACCTCGCCGTCGAGAACTACGCCCTGCTGCGCCGGCTGTGGCGCGAGGACGTCGTGGACTGGGAGGGCAAGTTCCGCACCGCCCTCCAGGGCTTCACCTCCACGCCGAGGCCGCTGGACGACGTGCCGCCGTTCGTCTGGCACGGGTCCATCCGGTCCCCCGAGATCGCCGAGCAGGCCGCCTTCTACGGCGACGGCTTCTTCCACAACAACATCTTCTGGCCCGCCGACCACACCAAGCGGATGGTCGAGCTGTACCGGGCCCGGTACGCGCACTACGGGCACGGCACGCCGGAGCAGGCCATCGTCGGGCTCGGCGGCCAGGTGTTCATGCGCAAGAACTCGCAGGACGCCGTCCGTGAGTTCCGGCCGTACTTCGACAACGCGCCGGTCTACGGTCACGGGCCGTCCCTGGAGGACTTCACCGACCAGACCCCGCTGACCGTCGGCACGCCCGAGCAGGTCATCGAGAAGACGCTCGCCTTCCGCGAGTACGCAGGCGACTACCAGCGTCAGCTGTTCCTCCTCGACCACGCGGGGCTGCCGCTGAAGACCGTGCTGGAGCAGCTCGACCTGCTCGGCGAGGAGGTCGTGCCGGTGCTCCGCAAGGAGTTCGCGGTCGGGCGGCCGGCCGACGTGCCGGAGGCGCCGACCCACGCGTCGCTGCTCAAGGCCGCTCAGGCCGCTCAGGGACAGGAAGGGGCGAACGTCGCATGAGGCTCGTCGTCGTGTCGGCGGGGCTGAGCGTCCCGTCGTCCACCCGGCTGCTGGCCGACCGGCTGGCGGCGGCCACCGCCGGGCGGACGGACGCGGAGGTGGAGGTCGTGGAGCTGCGCGACCTCGCCGTCGAGATCGCCCACAACTTCACCAACGGCTTCCCCGGACGGAAGCTGGCGGCCGCGCTGGAGGCGGTGACGGCGGCGGACGGACTGATCGTCGTCACGCCGGTGTTCAGCGCGTCGTACAGCGGACTGTTCAAGTCGTTCTTCGACGTGATCGACCCGGACGCGCTGGCGGGCAAGCCGGTGCTGATCGCCGCGACCGGCGGTTCGGCCCGGCACTCGCTGGTCCTCGAGCACGCCCTGCGGCCGCTCTTCTCCTACCTGCGGGCCGTCGTCATGCCGACGGCCGTCTACGCCGCCTCGGAGGACTGGGGCGCGGAGGGCCTGCCCGAGCGGATCGAACGGGCGGCGGGGGAGCTGGCGGCGCAGATGACTCCGTCGGCTCCGGTGAAGGAGGAGTTCACGGTCGTCCCCTTCGCGGAACAGCTCGCGGCCCTCAGCAGCCCGTCCGGCGTCTGAGGACGAAGACAGGCGTGTCCGGACGGTGAGAGCCGAGTAAGAAGGGTGATCGTAGGACCGTCCGCACCGCCCAACCGCCGGAGGCCTTGGCAGACTGGGCAGGTGCCTCCCACCGTGCTGCTCGCCGAAGACGACCGTGCCATCCGCAACGCCCTGGAACGCGCCCTGGCCCTGGAGGGCTACCGGGTCACCGCGGTGGCCGACGGCGTCGAGGCGCTGGCGCACGCCCACAAGAATCCGCCGGACGTGTTGCTCCTCGACGTGATGATGCCCGGGATCGACGGCCTCCAGGTCTGCCGGGTGCTGCGCGCCGAGGGCGACCGCACGCCCATCCTGATGCTGACCGCGCTGGTGGAGACCGCCGACCGGATCGCCGGTCTGGACGCGGGGGCCGACGACTACGTCGTCAAGCCGTTCGACGTCGAGGAGGTCTTCGCGCGGCTGCGGGCGCTGCTGCGCCGGACCAACCCCGACGCCGCGCCCGTGGCGCCGGACGTCCCGAAGCAGGTTCCCCAGCAGCGGCACCTGGAGGCGGCCGGGCTGCGGATGGACCCGCAGGCGCGGCGGGCCTGGCGGGGCGGGCGGGAGCTGGAGCTGACCCGGACCGAGTTCGAGCTGCTGGAGCTGCTCGTGCGCAACGCCGGGATCGTCCTGGACCACTCCACGATCTACGACCGGATCTGGGGCTACGATTTCGGGCCCGGCTCCAAGAACCTCGCCGTCTATGTCGGCTACCTGCGCCGCAAGCTGGACCAGCCGGGCGCCTCGCAGCTGATCCACACCGTGCGCGGCGTGGGTTACGTGCTGCGGGAGGACTGAGGGGCGAGCGGGTGAGCCGTCTGGGCGGTCCGGGACTGCTGCGGCGGCTGCGTCGGGTCGTGTCCCGGCCGCGGCCGAAGCTGGTGTCGCTGCGCACCACGTTCGCGGTGTCCTTCGCGGCCGTGACCGCCGCCGTCACGGTCCTGATCGGCGTCCTGTCGTACTCGGCGGCCGCCCGGCTGGTCCGGGTCGACCAGGAGTCGGTGTTCGACGAGGTCGTGCAGGATCTGCGGGACGAGGTGCGCGACACCCGGATGACGCCGGAGGACTTCTCCTCGGCCGCGCCGGGCCACGACCTCGTGCGGCCGGCCCGGACGGACGTGCAGGTGCTGGGCCCGGCCGGCTCGGTCGTGGACCACGGCACTCCCGGGCTGCCGGTCGTGGCCGCCGACCGCACGATCGCCGCCGCCGCGACGTCCGGGCGGATCATCGAGCACAAGGACGTGGACGTCGGCAGCGACGTCTACCGCATCGCGACCGTCTCGCTGGGCGGCGGCCGGGGCGCGGTGCAGGTGGCGCAGGAGTTCAGCGACACCGAGGACCTGCTGCGGGCGCTCCAGCAGCGCACGCTGGTCCTGATGATCGCCGTCGTGACGGCCGCGGGGCTGTTCGGCTGGTGGCTGGCCCGGCGCATCACCCACCGGCTGGTGATTCTCACGACCGCGGCCGAGGACGTCGCCCGGACGCGCCGGCTCGGCGTGCAGGTGCCGGTCACCGGCTACGACGAGGTGGGCCGGCTGGGCCGCGCCTTCGACCGGATGCTGGGCCGGCTCGCCCAGTCGGAGGAGGACCAGCGGCGGCTCGTCCAGGACGCGGGGCACGAACTGCGCACACCGCTGACCTCGTTGCGGACGAACATCTCGCTGCTGCACCGCATCGACGAGCTGCCGCCGGACGCCCGTGCCGAACTGGTGGCGGATCTGGGCCAGGAGGCCCGTGAACTGACCGACCTGGTCAACGAGCTGGTCGACCTCGCGGCCGGCCAGTCCGACACCGAGCCGCCGCGCAAGCTGGACCTCGCCGACATCGCGGAGGAGGTCGCGGGCCTCGCCCGGCGCCGCACCGGACGGCAGGTCCTGCTCCGGGTGAGCGGCGACACCACCACCTACGGGCGGCCGGGCATGCTCCAGCGGGCGGTGTCCAACCTGGTGGAGAACGCGACCAAGTTCGACCGCGCCGGCCGGGCGCCGGTCGAGATCGCCGTCACCGGTCCCGCCCGGCCGGGGGCTGTCCGCGTCGAGGTCCTCGACCGCGGGCCCGGCATCGCCGAGGCCGACCTGACCCGGGTCTTCGACCGCTTCTACCGCGCCGCCGACGCCCGCTCCCTGCCCGGTTCGGGACTCGGCCTGTCGATCGTGCGCGAGGTGGCGATGGCCCACGGCGGCGGGCCGTTCGCCTTCCGGCGGGCGGGCGGCGGCTCGGTGATCGGGTTCACGGTGGGCGGCGGGCCGCCGGACAGGGCGTAGCGCCCCCCGCGTAGCAGCGGGCAGGGCTGAGCAGGTATGCCTTCTGCGGCGGGAGCGGCGGGAGCGGCGGGAGCGGCCGGAGCGGCCCGCCGGTGACGGAGGGAGTGGGGCGTGCTCGGTGACCGGGGGCCGCGGTGCCGGCGGCGGTGGACGAGGAGGCCGTCGGGCGGACGCTGACGGAGCTGATCGCGATACCGAGCGTCGGCGGAAGTCCGGCCGAGTCCGAGATCCAGCACCATCTCGCCGGACGGCTGGAGCGGCTCGGGCCGGACGTCGACCTGTGGTCCATGGATTTGCCCACGCTGCGCGCCCTGGAGACGGCGCGGGCGCCGGCGGTGACGGCGGTGCGGACAGCGGGCGTGCGGTGAGGCAGGTCACAGCCGGCGGATTGAGTTGCGGACCGGGGGGAATTCCGTACCCCCGCACGTCGACCGTTGTCCGGATGCGAGGATGAGTCGCCATGGCCGCTGGGTGGTGTTCTCGCACGCTGCGGGCCGCGCTGTTCGCGGCCGTCTGCGTGTTGCTCGCCGCCCTGGGACACGTGATGATGTCCGGCTCCGAGGTGCCCGCGTGGGCGCTCGCCGCGAGCCTGGCCCTCACCGGCGCCACCGGCTGGTGCCTGGCGGGCCGGGAGCGCGGACTCCCTCTCGTCGTGACGGTCGTGGTCGCCGCCCAGACGGTCCTGCACACGGCGTTCTCCCTGGCCGGGCGGGGATCGGCCGGCCCCATGGAGACGGACTCCATGGACATGAGCGGCATGCGCGGCACGAGTGACATGAGCGGCATGAGCGGCATGAGCGGCATGAGTCACGCGGGCCATATGGGGCACATGGGCCACATGGGTTCCATGGACCACACGGACCACCTGGCTGAGGCCGTCGGAGCAGGCGGCTCGTCCTCGTTCGGCATGCTCGCCGCCCACCTGCTCGCCGCGCTGCTGTGCGGGCTGTGGCTGGCCCACGGCGAGAAGGCCGTGTTCCGGATCCTGCGCGCCGTGGCCGGCCGACTGGCCGCGCCGCTGCGCCTGTTGCTCGCCCTGCCCGTCACTCCGGAGCGCCCGTGCGTCCGGTTCAGCCGCCGCGGATCGGAGCGGGCGCCGCGGCTTCTCCTTCTCGGCTACGCGATCACCACGAGGGGCCCACCCCTGAGGACCGCCGCCGGCTTCTGACGCCACGTCCGACGTCACGTCCGACGCCATACGTCCGCCGACGGCTGTCTCTTCTTCTCCTCATGCCCTCACACATGCCCTGACGCATGGCCTGACACATGCCCTGACGCATGGCCTCAGGCGTGCCCTCATGGATGATCCGAGAAGGACACCAGGTGATCAGTACTGCCTCCAAGCCGTCCCAGTCGACTCAGCCACCCCAGGCATCCCATGCCTCCCGGGACGAGTCGATAACGGCGTGGGCGCTCGCCGCCCGTGCCGGTGACGCGGACGCCGTCGAACAGTTCGTCCGCGCGCTGCACCGCGACGTCCTGCGCTACGTCGCCCATCTGTGCGCCGACCCCCAGGCGGTCGACGACCTCGCCCAGGACACCTTCCTGCGCGCCCTCGGCAGCCTGCACCGGTTCGAGGGCCGTTCCTCGGCGCGGTCCTGGCTGCTGTCCATCGCCCGCCGGGCGGTGGTCGACAGCCACCGGTACGCCGCCGCCCGCCCCCGGCTGTCCGACGTCCCGGACTGGCAGGTCGCCGCGGAGCGCGTCCAGCCGCGCGACCTGCCCGGCTTCGACGACGGCGTCGTCCTGCTGGATCTGCTGGCCGCGCTGCCGGACGAGCGGCGGGAGGCGTTCGTCCTCACGCAACTGGCCGGTCTGCCCTACGCGGAGGCGGCCCGGGCGAGCGACTGCCCGGTCGGCACGGTCCGTTCGCGCGTGGCGCGGGCGCGGGCGACGCTGGTGGATCTGCTGTAGGGACCTCCAGGTCCTGTACGAACCCTCGCTCCTCGCCCGACGCCCCGCCCGACGCCCGCCCGACCCCCGCCCGACTCAGCCGTTCTTGCGGGCCACCGCGCCGTAGATGCCGATCGGCGGGGTGTCGGGCTTGGGGGGCTCTTCGGGACGCCAGTCCGGGACCAGGACCAGGCCCGGGTCGAGGAGCGTGAAGTCGCCGAAGAATTCCAGGACTTCGGCGCGGCCGCGGGGGTTCATGCTGGCGGTGGCGCTCTTGTAGACGGCGGCCGCGTCCTTGCGCCCGTCCTCGTGGGCGTCGCCCGTCGCGTGGGACAGGACCAGGTAGGAGCCGGCGGGCAGCGCGTCGCGGAAGGTGGCGACCAGTCCGGCCGGGTCCTCCGACTCGGTGATGAAGTGCATGATGGCCACCAGCAGCAGGGCCACCGGCTGGTCGAAGTCGATGATCCTGCGGACGTCGGGGTGGTCGAGGATCGCCCGGGGGTCGCGCAGGTCGGCCAGGACGACGGAGGTGTCCGTGTCGTCGTCGCCGATGAGGGCCATCGAGTGGGTGCTGACGATCGGGTCGTTGTCGACGTACGCGATCCGGGTCTCGGGGGCGATGGCGCGCGCGATCTGGTGCACGTTGGGCTCGGTCGGCAGGCCGGTGCCGATGTCGAGGATCTGGCGGACACCGCCCTCGGCGATGACGTGCCGGACGGCGCGGTGCATGAAGCTCCGGTTGGCCCGCACGCCGGCCCGCACCTCGGGAGCCGCCTTGATGAACTTCTCGGCGGCCTCCTGATCGACCTCGTAGTTGTCCTTCCCGCCCAGGAAGTAGTCGTACATCCGGGCCGGATGGGGCTTCGTCGTGTCGATCTTGAAAGAGGCGCTGCTGCCGTCGTCGTGGGAAGAGCTCATGATCCCTGACTCCGTCCTGGACTCGCGTCCCACCACTGGAGGGAACTGTCGTGAGTGACCATCAGATCATCGTTCATTGTGGGGTGTTGTTCGAACGAGCCGCAGCGGTTGCCGGTCGGTTTTCGGTGGACATGACAGATGTGACGCGGGTGGTCAATGTGACACACGACACTGTTGACGGTCATGTTTTGGCCAACACATGATCCTCGCAGCTTGTTTGTAATGAAAAATTAAGAAGACGGGGGGGTCCGTGTTCACTCAGACACGGCTGCACGATTGGCGTCGAAGAACCCGGAGTTGGGCGATAGCCGTCGCCCTTCTGGGGGGTGTGGTTCCGGCGGCCGGGGTGACTCCCGCAGCCGCCGACGACACGACGGCCGCGGTGGCGGCCGACCGGACTCCGGAGTCGGAGGCGAGCGCACGCGCGGCGAAGACCGGTGAGCGGGTGACCGTGGACGCGGCGACCGACGAGTCGTCCCAGGTCTTCGCCAACCCGGACGGCACCTTCACCCAGGAGATGAACGCGGCTCCGGTCCGGGCCCGGCGGGACGACGGCAGCTGGGCCGCCATCGACACCACCCTCGTGCGCGAGGCCGACGGCTCGGTGCGGGCGAAGAACACGACGGCCGACGTCACCTTCTCGGGCGGCGGCAGCGGGCGCGGACTGGTCGCCCTCGAGGACGCCGGGCACGAACTGGAGTTCGGCTGGCCGACCGCGCTCCCCGAGCCCCGGCTCGACGGCGCCACCGCCACCTACGCCTCGGTCCTTCCGGACGTCGATCTGCAACTGACCGCGCTGAGCTCCGGCTACACGTCGGTGCTCGTGGTCAGGACCGCGGCGGCGGCGAAGAACCCGGCGCTCGCGAAGATCAGGATGACCCTCTCCGCCGACGGCCTGGACATCGCTCCGACGGCCGACGGCGGTTTCGTCGCCCGCGACGGCGACGGCACCCCGGTCTTCCAGAGCCCGGCGGGACAGATGTGGGACTCGGCCGGTGACGCAGCCGCCGACGGCGCCGCATCGGCCGACGGCGCCGCGACGACCGACGACACGACGGCCGGTGTCAGCACGCAACTCGTCCGCACCGCCGACTCGGCGGAGGCAGAGACGAAGACGGAGACGGAGGCAAAGGCAGCGGAGGAGGCGGAGGCGGCGGAGGAAGCGACCCCGCTGGCCGCCGCCGAGGGCGAGCCGGCCCCCGCCGAGGCCCCCAGCAGCGGCGACGCCGCGGCCGACCTCCCGCTCAAGGTCACCGACACCACCCTGGAGATCACGCCCGACCCGGCCCTGCTGCACGGCGAGGACACCGTCTTCCCGCTCTACATCGACCCGCCCACCAAGGGCATCGCGCTGGGCGACTGGACGGCACTGGCCTCCAACGGCACCAAGTACTGGAAGTTCGACGGGGACAAAGGCGTCGGACGCTGCTCCAACTACGCCGGCTACCTCTGCTCCAACAGCCCGTACACCCAGCGCATGTACTTCGAGTACCCGCTCTCCTCGATCCACGGAAAGAAGATCCTGGACGCGACGATGGAGGTGTACCAGGAGTGGACCTTCACCTGTGATCCGCACTGGTACGACCTCACCCGCGTGAACAAGGGCATCGCCTCCAGCACCACCTGGTCGTCCCGCCCCACCGGGGTGGACCTGATGGGCGACCGGAACGTGGCCTACGGCCGGGGCGGCCTGTGCAGCCCCTCGCAGCCGGCGAACTGGGTGCGTTTCAGCGACAACGTGGCCGAGGAGACCAACGAGAACCTGACGACGACCCTCGCGTCCTACGCCGCGAACAAGGAGTCGCAGATCACCTTCTCGCTGACCGCGCACGACGAGTCCGACGGGGGCGCCTGGGCGCGGTTCCGCAAGGACGCCAAGCTGTCGGTCACCTACGTCTCCTACCCGGGCAAGCCGACCTCGTACGGCGTCCAGCAGGGCACCACCGGCCGGGCCTGCAACACCTCCACGCTGCCCTTCGCCACCAGCGACACCACGCCGAAGATGCTCGCCACGGTGCAGTCGGCCGACGCCGCCAACTCCCAGCTGCGCGCCCTGTTCGAGGTGTGGAAGGCCGACGGCTCCAGCCGCGCCTGGTACGCGGCCTCGCCGGACGGCGCGTGGGTGGCCGACAACGCCCCCCGCAACGCGACCTCCAGCGCGCTGTCCGCGCAGACGGACTACCGGATGCGGGTCAAGACGCAGGCGTACTACAAGACGGACCGGGGCGTGACCGGCGTCCTGGACTCGGCCTGGTCCTCCTGGTGCTACTTCCGGGTCGACACCGATTCGCCGCCGCCTCCGGTGGTGACCAGCGCGGACGGCGTCTACAAGCCGGCCGAGACCGACCCGGCCGCGGGCGGGGTGGGCACCCCGGGCAAGTTCACCTTCACCCCCGCGGACACCAACCCCAACACCGCCGGCATCCAGTCGGACGTCGTCAGCTACAAGTGGAAGCTGAACAGCGGCTCGGTCTCCTCGCCGATCACCGTCGCCAAGGGCGCCTCGCACACCCAGTCGATCACGCCGAACCAGGCCGGTGAGAACACCGTCCAGGTCTGGGGCTACGACGCGGCCGGCCACAGCTCGCTGACCGGTTACTACAGCTTCCTGGTGAAGGGCGCAGAGCAGCCCTCGGGGATCTGGCACCTGGACAACGCCCTGACCGACGCCACCACCGCCACCCAGCACCCGCTGACCTCCTCGGGGGCCACCTGGGACACGCTCGCCCGCAGCGGTTCCGGCGCGGCGAAGCTGGGCGGCACGAGCGCCTACCTCGCCACCTCCGGCGCGGTCCTGGACACCACCAAGTCCTTCACCGTCTCGGCCTGGGCGCGGCTGACGAAGAAGGACGTCAACTACACCGTCCTGTCCCAGGCGGGCACGAACGCCTCCGGGTTCCAGCTGTACTACTCCACCGCCTACAACGCCTGGATCTTCAACCGCCACCAGACGGACGTCGCCGAACCCGCGATCACCCGCTCGATCGGCGCCAAGCCGCCGGTCCTGAACGTCTGGACGCACCTGACCGGCGTCTACGACGCGGCGGCGCATACCATCCAGCTCTACGTCAACGGCGTTCCGCAGGGCAATCCGACGCCGTTCACGGTCACCCCGTGGAAGGCGTCCGGCAACCTCCAGGTCGGACGGCTGTGGCACGCCGCGGCCGGCAAGGAGAACTTCGCCGGAACCATCGACGAGGTGAAGGTCTGGTCCCGCGCGCTCGCGGACACCGAGGTCGCCCACGAGGCCTGGCTGGAGGACGAGGACGTCAGCGACGGCACCTCGGGGGACCCGGTCCCGACGCTCGTCGCCAAGTGGGACGCCACGGACCTCGCCAACGCGACCGGCACCACGGTCAAGGACACCAGCGGCTTCGGCCGCAACCTCACCCTCAACGGGGCCGCGCTCGCCCAGTTCACCACCGGCGACCCGGACATCGGCGAAGAGGTCACGACCACGCAGCGGATGACCCTGAACGGCACCAGCGGGTACGCCACGGCCACCGGTCCGGTCGTCGACGACTCCGGTTCGTTCACCGCGACCGCCTGGGTGACGCTGGACCCGGCCAAGCTCGCCGACACCAGCAAGTCGTACGCGGTGCAGGTGTTCGGCCAGTCCGGGACGAGCCAGTCCTCCTGGGGCGTCTGGTACGAGCAGCCGGTCGGCAGCACCCAGGGCCGCTGGACCTTCGGCCGTCCCGACAAGGACGGCGCCGGGGCGGTCTGGACCGAGAGCGAGTCCACCGCGCTGACCACGGCCCAACTGGGCGTGCCGGTCATGCTGACCGTCGTCCACGACGCCCAGGCGGCGGCCGACCTCGACGACACCTCCAGGCTCGGCGCGCTCAAGCTCTACGTCGACAGCGCCCAGATGGGCGATGAGGACGGGGTGTCGTACTCGGCCCCGTGGCAGGGCGGCGGGGCGTTCGAGATCGGCCGGGCGAAGATCAACGGCGCCGCCGCGCGCTACTTCCCCGGAACGATCGACAGCGTCCGTGTCTGGGCCGGAGCCACCTCCACCAGCGCGATCGCCGACCGGCGCAACACCGAGCAGTAGCAGCCGCGGGACGGGCAGGGCGGGCGCAGTCGCCCGCCCTGCCCTGCCTCGCGCTGCCCCTTTCGCCTGACCGTTCCCGTTTCCGAAACACCGGGGGAAATCACCGTGTCTTCAAGACCCTTCCGTAAACGCCCGCCAGGGGCGGTCGTCCGTCGCTGGCTCGGTCGTGGCGGGCTCGTCCTCTCCCTGTCCCTCCTTCCACAGCTCGTGACTCCCGCGGGCTACGACTTCGCCGCCCAGGCCCAGACCCCGGCGGCCGGAAGGAAGCTGGAGGATCCGGCCGACGCGAAGATCGACAAGGTCGGCGTGCTCAAGGCCGGCGCTTCCAAGGCGCCGAAGGACAAGGCCGCCTTGGCCGCCCAGCAGACCCGTGAGCGGGTGAAGAAGGCCGCCTGGCCGGGCCCCGGCAAGGTCACGGCCGAGGTCGCGGCGAGGGGCGAGGCCGCGGTCAGCGTGGGCGGGCTCGGGATCAAGCTGGCCCAGGTGCCGGCCGCCCCGGCGGCCAAGGCCGCGAAGAAGCGGGCGGTGGCCTCCGGCCCGGCCGAACGGGTGGCGCTCGGCGTGCAGTCCTCGGCGGCGGCGAAGAAGGCGGGCGTCAACGGCGTCCTGCTCACCGTCGCGCCGGCGGCGGCCGTGTCCGGCAAGGGCGACAGCGACAAGCTCCGGGTCTCCTTGAGCTACGCCTCCTTCAAGGACGTCTACGGCGGCAACTTCGGTCCCCGGCTGACCCTGGTGACGCTCCCGGCGTGTGCCCTGACCACCCCGGAGAAGAAGGCCTGCCGCACCCAGACCCCGGTGCCGGGCGCGGGCAACGACGCCGGGGCGCAGACCGTGACGGGCACCGTCTCGGCGCGTACCCCGATGCTGCTCGCGGCGGCCGCGGCTGCGGACGGCTCGGGCGGCGGGGGCGACTACAGCGCCACCCCGCTGTCCCCGACCGCGACCTGGGAGGCCGGCGGCAGCACGGGCGACTTCACCTGGAGCTACCCGCTGCGGGTTCCCCCGGCGACGGCCGGCCCGTCCCCGAATCTGTCGATCTCCTACGACTCCGCCTCGGTGGACGGACGCACGGCCGGGGAGAACAGCCAGACCTCGGTGGTCGGCGAGGGCTTCTCGATCACCGAGTCCTACATCGAGCGCAAGTACGGCTCCTGCAAGGACGACGGCCAGTCCGGCAAGGGCGACCTGTGCTGGAAGTACGCCAACTCCACGCTGGTCCTCAACGGCAAGGCCGTCGAGCTGGTCAACGCCTGTGCCGACAAGGCGGCCTGTGACACCGCGGCCCTGTCCGAGGCGTCGGGCGGCTCGTGGAAGCTGAAGAACGAGGACGGCACCCGCGTCGAGCACCTGACCGGCGCCACCGGCAACGGCGACAACAACACCGAGTACTGGAAGGTGACGGACGTGTCCGGCACCCAGTACTTCTTCGGCAAGCAGCGCCTGCCCGGCTGGAGCGACAACGGCACCGCCGACGACGACCCGGTCACCAACTCGGTGTTCACCGTCCCGGTCTTCGGCGACGACTCCGGCGAGCCCTGCTACAAGTCCACCGGCTTCGGCGACTCCTTCTGCAGCCAGGCCTGGCGCTGGAACCTGGACTACGTCGTCGACACCCACGACAACGCCTCCGCGTACTGGTACGGCAAGGAGACGAACTACTACTCCAAGAACGCCGACACGTCGGTGAACGGCACCGGCTACACCCGCGGCGGCTACCTCAACCGCATCGACTACGGCCTGCGCAGCGACCTGATCTACGCCAAGCCCGCCGCCCAGCAGGTCCGCTTCGCCTACGCCGAGCGCTGCGTCGTCTCGGGCGGCTGCGCCGACCTGACCAAGGACACCAAGGCCAACTGGCCCGACGTGCCCTTCGACATGATCTGCGCGGCGAGCACCAAGTGCACCACCCAGATCGGCCCGGCGTTCTTCACCCGCAAGCGCCTCACCGACGTCACCACCTCGGTGTGGACCGGCGCCGGCACCACCCGCCGGGACGTGGACACCTGGCACCTGGACCAGAGCTTCCCCGACACCGGCGACGCCTCCTCGGCGAGCCTGTGGCTGAAGTCCATCCAGAACACCGGCAAGGCCAACGGCACCGCGGCCGCGATGCCGCCGGTGGTCTTCGGCGGCGTCCAGCTCTCCAACCACGTCGAGGGCAGCGGCCCGGACACCCTGCGCTACATCAAGTGGCGGGTGCGGACCATCAAGTCCGAGACCGGCTCGACGCTGACCGCCAACTACTCCGGCCCCGACTGCATCTGGGGCTCCAGCATGCCGGCGGACGTCGACAAGAACACCCGCCGCTGCTTCCCCGTCAAGTGGTCGCAGTCCGGGGCGACCCCGGTGCTGGACTGGTTCCACAAGTACGTGGTCACGTCCGTCTTCCAGGACGACCCCTACGGCCACGGCGACACCGGCGAGACGTACTACGACTACCAGGGCGGCGCGGGCTGGGCCTACGCCGACGACGAGGGCCTGACCAAGGCGTCCAACCGCACCTGGTCGCAGTGGCGCGGCTACGGCAAGGTCGTGGAGACCTCCGGCGACACCGACGAGGGCCCGCGCTCCAAGAAGTCCACGCTCTACATGCGCGGCCTGAACGGCGAGAAGGAACTCGACGGCACCTCCCGGGTGGAGAAGGTCA
Source organism: Streptomyces sp. NPDC050263 (assembly GCF_040655955.1). Classification (NCBI taxonomy): domain Bacteria; kingdom Bacillati; phylum Actinomycetota; class Actinomycetes; order Kitasatosporales; family Streptomycetaceae; genus Streptomyces; species Streptomyces sp. NPDC050263. The sequence goes on from NZ_JBFAKW010000025.1 coordinate 56,066, forward strand.
CCGACTCCGTCGGCACCGCCCTCGACGACTCCCGCCAGTACGCCGGCTTCGTCCGCGAGACCATCGTGTACAACGGCGCCGAAGAGGTCAGCGGCACCATCAACACCCCCTGGTCCCACAAGACCGGCAGCCACGCCTACAGCTGGGGCACCACGGACTCCTGGATCGTCCAGCCGGGTGAGACCGCGAACCGCACCAAGACCTCGACCGGCACCCGCACGGTCAAGCAGAAGACGACGTACGACACCACGTACGGCATGCCCCTCACCGTGGACGACGGCGGCGACGCCGCCAAGACCGGCGACGAGACGTGCGTGCGCACCAGCTACGCCCGCAACACCTCGGCCTGGCTGGTGAACGCGGTCTCGCGCACCGAGACCTACTCGGTCGCCTGCGCGACCACGCCGACGATCCCCGACCACGTCGTCTCCGACATCGCCAAGGCCTACGACGGCCAGGCGGTGGGGGTGGCGCCCACCAAGGGCGAGGTCAGCGCCTCCTACCGGGTCGCCAGCTACGGCGCGACCGACAAGAAGCCGGTCTACCAGCTGGTCTCCGGCTCCACCTACGACAAGCTGGGCCGTCCGGTCACCGCGACCAACGCCCTCAACCAGACGGTCAGGAACACCTACGTCCCCGACGACACCGGCTACGGCCCGCTGACGTCCAAGACGACCATCGACGCGAAGCTCTACTCCTCCACCACCGAGGTGGACCCGGCCTGGGGCACCGCCACCAAGACCACCGACGCCAACGGCAACGTCACCGAGTGGTCCCTGGACGCGCTCGGCCGGCTGCGGTCGGTCTGGAAGCCGGACCGCTCCCGCGGGCTCGACGACGCCGCGAGCATCGTCTACGCCTACAGCGTCAACAACGACAAGGAGACCTGGGTCCGCACGGACGCCCTCAAGGCCGACGGCAAGACCTACAACAGCTCCTACGAGATCTTCGACGGCCTGCTGCGGTCCCGCCAGAAGCAGGCGCCCGCGCCGAACGGCGGCCGGGTGATCTCCGAGACCCTCTACGACGACCGCGGCCTGGCGTACATCAAGAACGAGCAGGTCCACGACAACAGTGCGCCTTCGGGCACGCTCGCCAACACCTTCCCCGGCTCCGTCCCCGCCTCCACCGAGACGGTCTTCGACGCCGCCGGCCGTGCCACGGAAACGATCTTCCGGGTCTACGACCAGGAGAAGTGGCGCACCAAGACCGCGTACCAGGGCGACCGCACCGCCGTCACCGCGGCCGCGGGCGGCACCGGCACGCTGGTCGTCACCGACGCCCGCGGCCGGACCGTCGAGCGCCGTGAGTACGGCGGCCCCGCCCCGACCGGCACCGACTACAGCCGCACGCTGTACGCGTACACGCCCGACGGCAAGGTCGAGAAGATGACCGGCCCGGACGGCTCCGTCTGGTCGTACGACTACGACCTGCGCGGTCGCAAGACCACCTCCGTCGACCCCGACAAGGGCACGGTCACCACCGCCTACAACGACGCCGACCAGCCGATCAGCACCACGTCGCCGGTGAACGGCGTCTCCCGCACCCTGATCACGGACTACGACGAGCTGGGCCGCAAGGTCGGCACCTGGGACGGCGTCAAGGACGACGCCCACCGCCTGACCAAGTTCACCTTCGACAACCTGGCCAAGGGTCTTCCCACCGCCGCGATCCGGTACGTCGGCGGCACCGCCGGCAAGATCTACTCCCAGGTCTTCACCGGCTACGACGCGCTCGGCCGCACCAAGGGCACCAAGACGGTCATCGCCGCCACCGACGCCCTGGTCGTCGCGGGCGCGCCGCAGACCTTCACCACGAGCTCCGTCTACAACATCGACGGCACGGTCCAGTCCACCTCGATGCCCGCGGCGGCCGGTCTGCCCGCGGAGACCGTGGCCAACAGCTACAACGACCTCGGCCTGCTCACCGGCACCGAGGGCATGACCGACTACGTCCAGAACATCGGCTACTCCCCGTACGGCGAGATCGAGGAGACCCGGCTGGGCACCTCCACCGGCGCCAAGCAGCTCCAGATCCTCAACCGCTACGAGGACGGCACCCGCCGACTGGCCAACTCCCACACCGTCGACCAGACCAACACCGGCTACACCAGCGACGTCGACTACGCCTACGACGCCACCGGCAACGTCAAGTCGATCACCGACAAGGCGGGCGGCAAGGACACCCAGTGCTTCGCCTACGACGGCTACCGCCGGCTGACCGAGGCCTGGACCCCCTCGTCCAACGACTGCGCCACCGCCCGCTCGTCGAGCGCCCTCGGCGGCCCCGCCCCGTACTGGAACACCTGGACCTACAAGCCGGGCGGCCTGCGCGACACCCAGATCGAGCACAAGACCGGCGGTGACACCACCACCTCCTACGGTTACCCGGCCGTCAACGCCGTCGGCGGCGGCCAGCCCCACACGCTGACCTCCGTCACCGTGGGCAGCGCGGCCGCGAAGTCGTACATCTACGACGAGCAGGGCAACACCACCAAGCGCTACAGCCCCGCCGGCGCCGCGCAGAGCCTCGTCTGGGACATCGAAGGGGAACTCGCCCAGCTCACCCAGGGCACGGAGACCACCGACTACCTCTACGACGCCAACGGCGAACTCCTGATCCGCCGCGGCTCCGTCAAGACCGTCCTCTACCTGGCCGGCCAGGAACTCCACTACGACACGGCCGCCAAGAAGTTCACCGCCCAGCGCTACTACCCGTCGGGCGACGCCACCGCCGTCCGCACCGAGACCGGCCTGTCCTGGATGGTCGACGACCACCACGGCACCGCCTCGATGACGATCGACGCCACCACCCAGGCCGTCACCCGCCGCTACACCAAGCCCTTCGGCGAGGCCCGCGGCACGACGCCCTCGGCCTGGCCCGACGACAAGGGCTTCCTGGGCAAACCCGCCGACGCGGACACCGGCCTGACCCACATCGGCGCCCGCGAGTACGACCCGGCCGTCGGACGCTTCCTCTCCGTCGACCCCGTCCTCGACCCCGACGACCACGAGTCCCTCAACGGCTACGCCTACGCGAACAACACCCCCGTCACCAAGTCCGACCCGACCGGCCTGCGGCCGATCACGGACTGCGAGCGCGGGTGCAGCGACGGCAAGGGCGGCAGCTACCGGGACTACATGACGATGGGCCCGAACGGGACCTGGGTCTACCACTCCACGAAGACCTACACCGTCTACGTCCCCATCGTGGGAACGATGACGGTGACGGTGAAGAAGACGGGGAGCAAGGCCGTCGCCTCCGTCACGTTCCAGAAGGGCCCCGAGCCGCTTCCCAAGAAGAAGTCCGGCAACGAGGACCTTTACAACGAGATCGAGAGCTATATGTTCTCGGAACTCAAGACGAATGTGGTCTCGGACGACGTCAAGGGCATCAAGGGACTTTTGCGGCCCTGGAAGTGGTACGACGCATTCGGTCGGAACATGGGGGCGGATACGCAGGCGGCACTAGCAATGTGGACCGCCAAGGTATGCCCGAAGATCTGCGAATGGGACCACAAGCCGAAGCTCGCCGCGAAGTTCGACCTGGCCGAGTCCGACTTCTTCACCAGCGTTCCCGGCACCGACCTGGAGGCCTACTACGACATCTGGTCGAACGTCCACTACGGCTACGTGGGAACCGCGGCCGGGATCGACGAGAAGACCCTGATCGACGGCGCCTCCGTCGCGGAAACGGCCCTGGTCGGCGAGAACGACATCGGCGACCAGATCACGATGAGAGCGGGGGTCGAACTGTACGAGGAGTACGGAGTCGACCTGACGAGAGAGCAGTTCCACGCGGCGATAGTCGACACCGTCAAGGAAATGTCTGCCAAGCACGCTCCGCAGGTGAGGCACTCGTAGACCGTCCAGCCTGGGTGCCGCTAACGTTGGCGGCACCCAGGCTTTTTTGTTCGCACGCGCTTGTTGGCACGCGCTTGTTCGCACGCATGGAATCGAGGAGACATCATGGAGGCTGCCACGCACCGCGTCGGGTGCCTGCTGCCTTTGGGCGCCGGCGGCACGGTGGCAGGCGCGACAGTCTGGGTGGTCGCCGACATCTGGCGCACCTGCGACGTGGGCAACGGCTCCGCCAACGGCGCCGTCCTGCTTTTTTGCTTTCTCCTGATATGGGCCCTGATTTCCTCGCTCTGGGGCCTTGTCCTCAAATTCCTCGGCCCCAGCGGAATGAAATGGGCATACGCCGCCGCGATCTGCGCGAGCGTGGGCGTCGCCTGGGGAATGATCGCGTGGATCGGCGTCCTGGATTCCTACCCGTCACCGATCTGCGACGGAAACGTCCCCCCGTGGTGGCCGGAGATCATCCCGGTGTGACGGGGGTGTGATCTGCAAGCCCTTAGGAAGCTCCACGGCTCTCGGCTTCGGCCTGCGCCATGGCTTCCGCCTCGGCCTCGGCCAGTTCGAGCACGACGCCGAACGCCTGAGCGATGTGGGCGGAGGCCGACATGACGCGCGCTGTTCCCACGACGGGAGCGACCGCGACGAGAAGGTCCTGCAACTGCTCGACGGTGAAGTCGGCCTTGATCGCGGGGCTGACGTGGGCCAGGTAGGAGACGGCCGGTGCGTCCATGGCCACCAGAGCGGCGATGCGGGCGAGGATGAGCGTCCGCTCGTCCATATGGCAACGCTCGATGGAGTCGATGGTCATGGCGGCGAGCGTGTCGAGCACGGGGGTCTCAGATCGAGCGGCCATGGTGGCCCACCTTCCAGTCCTGTAGGGAGTCCGACCGCCACCCGCTGAAGGCATCCACCGGGTGCCCGGCGGCACGCCTCCAGCCTAGGCACCCCCGGTCGGCAGCGCGCGCCGAGCCGGACGGCGGCTCGGGCTCAGGGCCAGACCAGGCAGTAGGGCTGGTGGCCCGCCTCGTGCAGGCGGTGGCTGAAGTCCTGCCATTCGTGGAGGAGTTGGTAGACGTTGAACGCGTCCCGGGGGCCGCCGCGGTCCGGGACCGTGGACCAGATGAAGGCGGCCGCGCCGACCGCTTCCTCGCCGATGTCGCGGAGGGGGTCGACCACCGTCATGGGGAGCTTCACGACCGCGTAGTCGGGGTGCAGGACGACCAGTTCCAGCGGGGGCACCTTGTGGAGGGGGACGCCTTGGATGCCGGTGAGGACCATCGCGGCCATCGTCTCCGGCTTGATCTTGGTGAACATGCCGTTCATGCCGAGCTCGTCGCCGCCGAGTTCCTCGGGGCGCATGGAGATCGGCACGCGGGCCGCGGTCGCGCCGTCCGGCGCGCCGAAGTACTTGTACGTCACCCCCACCCGACCACCATTCCTGCTCTCCGCCCCGAGGCGGTCGACCCGCTGGTCAACGCGCCGGTCGATCCGTTCGGGCTCGTTCGGTACATCTTGTGCCTGCGTCCGACGCGCTTCGCCTGCTTCCTCCGCGTCGCGCCGGTGCCTTCCCCGCCGGGCACGTCGAGGACCCAGATCGTCAGTCCCCTCGCCCAGTCCGCCACCGCGATGCATATCTCCACCCGACTGCTTTTCTAGGCCGCGTGGCCCCGCCGCGCAACCCGATCATCGTGTCAGTGACCTCCCCCACGGCCGCTCGCCGAAACGTGCGTTGAAACACCTGTCCGCAGGATCTTCGCAGCCCCTCGACACACGGTCGGTGTGAGCTACGTCTATCAGGCCCGTTCCGACTCAGTTTCGCAGATGGCCGAGTGGAGGATGGCGGGGAAGGGACGGGGAAAAGGAGGGCGCAGGAGCGGTGGAGGGGCGGGCACGGGTGGCGTCCTGGGCGCTGGCCTACCCTGGGAGGTCATTGGCAACCGGAGCCCAGCAAGTCGGAGAAGGTCGGAGAAGCCGCAGGTCATGAGCGAACTGCCCTATTCATACGATGCGCCTGTCTCGCAGGCGCTGTTCGACCGTGCGTCCGCCGTCACGCCCGGCGGGGTGAACTCCCCGGTGCGCGCCTTCCGTGCCGTCGGGGGAACGCCCCGGTTCATGGTGTCCGGTACGGGGCCGTATCTGACCGACGCCGACGGGCGGGAGTACGTCGACCTGGTCTGCTCCTGGGGCCCCATGATCCTCGGGCACTCCCACCCCGACGTCATCGCGGCCGTGCGGGACGCGGTCTCCCGCGGCACTTCCTTCGGCACTCCCGGTGAGGGCGAGGTCGCGCTCGCCGAGGAGATCGTCGACCGGGTCGGACCCGTCGATCAGGTGCGGCTCGTCTCCAGCGGGACCGAGGCCACCATGTCGGCCATCCGGCTCGCCCGAGGGTTCACCCGGCGCGCCAAGGTGATCAAGTTCGCCGGCTGCTATCACGGGCATGTGGACGCGCTGCTGGCCTCCGCCGGGAGCGGGGTGGCCACCTTCGCGCTGCCCGACACCCCCGGTGTCACGGGAGCGCAGGCCGCCGACACCATCGTCCTGCCCTACAACGACCTGGAGGCCGTGCAGGAGGCCTTCCATCGGCATCCCGGTGAGATCGCCTGTGTGATCACCGAGGCCTCGCCGGGCAACATGGGCGTCGTGCCGCCGATGCCCGGGTTCAACCAGGGGCTCAAGGACGCCTGCGCCAACAACGGCGCGCTCTTCATCTCCGACGAGGTCATGACCGGGTTCCGGACCAGTCGGAGCGGGTGGTTCGGGATCGACGGGGTGCGGCCGGATCTCATGACGTTCGGGAAGGTCATGGGGGGCGGGTTCCCCGCCGCCGCCTTCGGCGGGCGGGCCGACATCATGGCGCACCTCGCTCCCGCCGGGCCCGTCTACCAGGCCGGCACGCTCTCCGGGAACCCGGTCGCCACCGCCGCCGGGCTCGCCCAGCTGCGGCTGCTCGACGAGGACGCGTACGCCAAGGTCGACGCCGTCTCCACGCGGATCCAGTCGCTGGTGTCGGAGGCGCTGACCAAGGAGAGCGTCGCGCACACGCTGCAGAGCGCCTCCAACATGTTCTCCGTCTTCTTCACGGACCGGCCCGTCCGCAACTACGACGACGCGAAGACGCAGGAGTCCTTCCGCTTCAACGCCTTCTTCCACTCGCTGCTGGCGAACGGCGTCTATCTGCCGCCGTCGTCCTTCGAGTCCTGGTTCGTGTCCACGGCGCACGACGACACGGCCGTCCAGAGAATCGCCGACGCCCTTCCGGCGGCGGCCCGAGCGGCTGCGGAGGCCACAGCAGCATGACCAGCCCCAAGAGCAACAGCGACCTCACCGTCGTCCACCTGATGCGGCACGGCGAGGTGGAGAACCCCGACGGCGTCCTCTACGGCCGGCTCGGCGGTTACCACCTCTCCGAGCTGGGCCGGCAGATGGCCGACCGGGTCGCCGAGCATCTCGCGCCCCGCGACGTCACCTACGTCTGCGCGTCCCCGCTGGAGCGGGCGCAGGAGACGGCGACGCCGATCGCCAAGGCGCACGGTCTCGACCTGGCCACGGATCCGCGGCTCATCGAGGCCGACAACGTCTTCCAGGGCAAGACCTTCGGGGTGGGCGACGGCGCCCTGAAGAACCCGGAGAACTGGAAGCATCTCGTCAACCCGTTCAAGCCGTCCTGGGGCGAGCCGTACGTGGACCAGGTCGTCCGCATGATGGGCGCGCTGGACGCGGCCAAGGACGCCGCCCGAGGCCACGAGGCCGTGCTGGTCAGTCATCAGCTGCCGATCTGGATCGTGCGGTCCTACGTCGAGCGGCGGCGGCTGTGGCACGACCCGCGCAAGCGGCAGTGCACGCTCGCCTCGCTGACGACCTTCACGTACCAGGGCGACCGGATCGTGTCCGTCGGCTACGCCGAGCCCGCGATCGACCTCGTACCGGTCCATCTGCGGGCCGGCGCCAAGCCCGTGAAGGGCAAGAGCAAGGCCTTCGGCGCATAGCCGCGACCTTCCTCCACGACCTTCACCGCCCTCCCACCCTGTGGCTTAAATCGGATTGTCTGTTACGGAATCCGGAACAACCGTCGGAACCCCCTCGTTCGTCATGTCCTCTGAATGGGTGACCACCAGAGGAACTGACGAACGAGGACGCCATGCGCACGATCACGCGAAGGGGAGCGCTGGGGCTCGGCGCCGGGGCCGCCGCCGCTGCCGGACTCACGGGCTGCGGCAGTCTCACGAGCTCGGAGCCCAGCCCCGCCGACGGTTCCAAGTCGGGCGGATCGAGCAAGAGTCCCTCCGGCAGCCCCAAGGCCACCGCCCGCCCCCTCGGTGACGGCTCCACCTCCTTCACGGGCAAGCAGCCCCACCAGCCGGACCAGCCCGTGCCGCTGGAGGCCGGCCAGGAGCCGCCGCAGTTCGTCGTCTTCTCCTGGGACGGCGCCGGCGAGGTCGGCAACGGCCTCTTCCCGCGCTTCCTGGACCTCGCCAAGGAGCACGGCGCGAGCATGACCTTCTTCCTCTCCGGGCTGTATCTGCTGCCCGAGTCGAAGAAGCGGCTCTACGACCCGCCGAACAACCCGCGCGGCGCCTCCGACATCGGCTACCTCACCGACGAGCACGTCCGGATGACGCTGACCAACGTCCGCCGCGCCTGGCTCGAGGGCCATGAGATAGGCACCCACTTCAACGGGCACTTCTGCTCCGGGCACGGGACGGTCGGCAACTGGACGGCCGAGCAGTGGCGCAGCGAGATCGACCAGGCCAAGTCGTTCGTGAAGAACTGGCGGACCAACACCGGCTGGACGGAGGAGGCCGCGCTGCCCTTCGACTACGACAAGGAACTCGTCGGCGGCCGCACGCCCTGTCTCCTCGGCCAGGACAACCTGCTGCCCACCGCCCGCTCGCTCGGCTGGCGCTACGACGCCTCCTCGCCGGGCGGGCGTCAGGTGTGGCCGCAGAAGAAGGACGGCATCTGGGATCTGCCGTTGCAGCAGATACCGTTCCCCGGCCGTAGCTTCGAGGTCCTCTCGATGGACTACAACATGCTCGCCAACCAGTCGATCAACTCGACGAAGGCGCCCAGCCACAACTATCCCGGCTGGCGGAAGCAGTCCGCACAGGCGTACATACAGGGATTCAAGCGGGCATACGAGTCGAACCGTGCGCCGTTCTTCGTCGGCAACCACTTCGAGAAGTGGAACGGCGGCATCTACATGGACGCCGTCGAGGAGTCCTTCAAGCACATCGCGGCGGAGAAGGAGAAGGGCGCGGACGTCCGGCTGGTCTCCTTCCGGCAGTTCGTGGACTGGATGGACGTCCAGAAGCCGGAGGTGCTGGAGCAGCTGCGCACCCTCGACGTCGGGCAGCAGCCGTCCGGCGGCTGGAAGACGTTCCTCAAGAACAACAACACCCCCGGCTCCACCAGCTCCGCAGGCTCCGCCGGCCCCTCCTCGTCCGCCGCCTGAAATGCGGGTTTCCGCCCACAAGGGGGGTGCGCAAGATCCTCAGAACGGGCATGCGAAACTTTTCACATGAGTGCCGCCAGCCGCGCCCCCCTGTGTTCGACCACCTCGATCCGCTCGCGCCGTGCCGCCCTGACCACGGCCGCCGGCGGAGCCGTCGCCGCACTGTTGCTGTCCGCGTGCACCTCCGGCGGCACCGCCGGAGGAGGCGGTGACACCAACTTCGTGATGGGCAAGGACGGCATCTCCACCGCGGAGAAGGGGGAGCGTGCCGCGGTCCCCGACCTGTCCGGCGAGACCATCGACGGCAAGCAGCTCGACGTCTCCGCCTACAAGGGCAAGATCGTCGTCCTCAATGTGTGGGGCTCCTGGTGCTCCCCGTGCCGGGCGGAGGCGCCGGGCTTCCAGAAGGTCTACCAGGACCTCCAGGCGGACGGCGTCCAGTTCGTCGGCATCAACACGCGCGACACCAAGGCCGCCAACGCCGTCGCCTTCGACAAGCAGTTCGGCATCACCTACCCGAGTCTGTACGACCCGACGGGGAAGCTGATGCTCCGCTTCGCCAAGGGCACCCTCAATCCGCAGGCCATCCCCTCCACGCTGGTCATAGACCGGGAGGGGAAGATCGCCGCCCGTTCGCTGGCCGCGCTCAGCGAGGAGCGGCTGCGCAAGATGATCGCTCCCGTCCTCGCGGAGAAGTGACGTGAGCGCGGTCACCCTGCTCGCCGCGGACGGCTACAACGGCACCGTGCTCAACGGCGCGTTGCTGCTCGCCCTGCCCGTCGCCGTCCTCGGCGGTCTCGTCTCCTTCTTCTCCCCGTGCGTCCTGCCGCTCGTCCCCGGCTATCTGTCGTACGTCACCGGAGTCACCGGCACCGACCTCGCCGAGGCCCGCCGCGGCCGGATGGTCGCCGGCGCCTCCCTGTTCGTGCTCGGGTTCACCGCGGTGTTCGTCTCCAGCGGGGCCCTGTTCGGCTACTTCGGCCAGACGCTCCAGGAGAACCAGGGCGTCCTGTCCAAGGTGCTCGGCGCGCTCATGATCGTCATGGGCGTCTTCTTCATGGGCCTGATGCCCTGGATGACGCAACGGGAGTTCCGCTTCCATCGGCGGCCCGCCGCCGGACTGGTCGGCGCCCCCCTGATCGGCGCGCTGTTCGGCATCGGCTGGACCCCGTGCATCGGCCCCACCCTCGCCTCCGTGATCGCCCTGTCCTCCCAGCAGGGGAGCGCGGGCCGCGGTGCCATACTGACCGTCGCCTACTGCCTCGGCCTCGGCCTGCCCTTCGTGCTCGCCGCGGTCGCCTTCCGCAAGGCGCTCGGCGCCTTCGGCTGGGTCAAGCGTCACTACGTCTGGGTGATGCGGATCGGCGGCACGATGATGATCGTCACCGGTCTGCTGCTGCTGACCGGTGCGTGGGACCGCCTCGTGCAGGACATCCAGTCCTGGTCCGCCGGCTTCACTGTGGGGATCTGATCGATGAGCAAGACCACGACGACCGACGGGACGACCCCGGTCGACGGGACGACCCCGGTCGACGGGACGAAGACCGACGACCAGGATCTCGGCGCCGCCGGCTCCCAGCTGTCCACCGCGCCCACCGACTCGCTCGCGAACATGCCCGGCCTGGGCGTGCTCGGCTGGGCGCGCTGGTTCTGGCGTCAGCTCACCTCCATGCGGGTCGCGCTGCTGCTCCTGCTGCTGCTGGCGCTCGGCGCGATCCCCGGTTCGCTGATCCCGCAGTCGGGCACGGACGACACGAAGGTCGCCGACTTCCGTCAGGCGCACGACACGCTCGGGCCGATCTACGACCGGCTCGGCCTCTTCCACGTCTACAGCTCGGCCTGGTTCTCCTCGGTCTACATCCTGCTGTTCGTCTCCCTCATCGGCTGCATCGTGCCCCGCACCTGGCAGTTCGTGGGCCAGCTGCGCGGCCGCCCGCCGGGTGCGCCCAGGCGGCTGACCCGGCTGCCCGCGTACACGACCTGGCGCACGGACGCGGAGCCGGACGAGGTCCGTGAGGTCGCGCTCGCGCTGCTGAAGAAGCGGCGCTTCCGCGCGCACCTCGCCGGGGACGCCGTCGCCGCAGAGAAGGGCTATCTGCGCGAGGTCGGCAACCTGGCCTTCCACATCGCGCTGATCGTGATGCTGGTCGCCTTCGCCTGGGGCCAGCTCTTCAAGACCGAGGGCAACAAGCTGGTCGTCGAGGGCGACGGCTTCTCCAACACCCTCATCCTCTACGACGACTTCAAGTCCGGCACCCTCTTCAGCACCGACGACCTGACGCCGTTCAGCTTCACCCTGGACAAGTTCACCGGCACCTATGAGAAGACCGGCCCGAACACCGGCACCCCGCGCGTCTACCAGGCCGCCATCACCTACAGCGTCGGCGCGTACGGCAAGGACCGGAAGACCCTCGTCAAGGTCAACGAGCCGCTGGAGATCGGCGACTCGAAGGTCTACCTCACCGCACACGGCTACGCGCCCTTCGTCACCGTCCGCGACGGCAAGGGCAACGTCGTCTACAGCGACGCGGTACCGCTGCTGCCGCTCGACTCCAATGTGACGTCGACCGGTGTCATCAAGGTCCTCGACGGCTACAAGAACGCCAAGGGGGTCAGAGAGCAACTGGGCATCTCGGCCTTCTTCCTGCCCACGTACACGAAGGGCATGGAGACCGCCTCGACGTTCCCGGCGCTGAACAACCCGGTGCTGAACCTGACCCCGTTCCACGGTGACCTCGGCGTCGACTCGGGCATCCCGCAGAGCGTGTACCAGCTCGACAAGTCGCACATGAAGGAGTTCAAGGACTCCAAGGGTGCGCAGGTGCGGGAGAACCTCAAGCCCGGCGAGACGATGACCCTGCCGAACGGCGCGGGCTCGATCACCTACGAGGGCACCCGGCAGTGGGCGAACTTCCAGGTCACCCAGCAGCCCGCGAGCGGCTGGGCGCTGGGCGGCGCGACCGTCGCGATCTTCGGCCTCGCCGGGTCCCTGTTCATCCAGCGCCGCCGGGTGTGGGTACGCGCCGTGCGCGGCGACGACGGTGTGACGGTCGTCGAGATGGCCGGTCTCGGCCGCAGCGAGTCCGCGAAGGTGCCCGAGGAACTCGGCGACCTCGCCGGGATCCTCTACGACCGGGCCCCGGGGGCAGCCGACCCCGCAGATTCCCCCGACCCCGCAGATTCCCCTCATACCGAACCCGATCCTCAAGCCGTACCTGCCGAAGGGGCTGAGAAATGACTCTCGCCGCCACGACGGAGCTCGCCGCCGCCACCAACGAAAACCTCGCGAGCATCAGCAACACGCTGATCTACTCCGCGATGGCCGTCTACACCCTGGCCTTCTTCGCGTACATCGCGGAATGGCTCCTCGGCAGCCGCAGCAAGGTCGGCCGTACCGCCGCCGCGCTGACGCCCGAGGCGAAGGCCAAGGCCAAGGGCGGCCCGGCCGTCACCGTCAAGAAGAACGGCGGCACCGCCGTCCTGGAGCGCCCGCAGGTCGTGGTGCGCTCCGCGGCCGGCGCGCGGGACGTGCCCGACGGGCCCGGCGCGCACGGCGGCGACGAGCAGGGCGACATGTACGGCCGGATCGCCATCTCCCTCACGGTGCTCGCGTTCCTGGTCGAGCTGGGCGGCGTGATCGCCCGCGCGGCCTCGGTGGAGCGGGCCCCCTGGGGCAACATGTACGAGTTCAACATCACCTTCTCCACGGTGGCCGTCGGCGTGTACCTCACGCTGCTGGTGCTGAAGAAGAACGTGCGCTGGCTCGGGCTGTTCCTGATCACCTCGGTCCTGCTCGACCTCGGTCTCGCGGTCACCGTGCTCTACACGGCGAGCGACCAGCTGGTCCCGGCGCTGCACTCGTACTGGCTGTACATCCACGTCTCCACCGCGATCCTGTGCGGAGCGGTGTTCTACGTGGGCGCGGTCACCACGGTCCTGTACCTGTTCAAGGACTCCTACGAGAACAAGCTGGCGACCGGCGGCAAGCCCGGCAAGTTCGCGAACTCGGTGCTGGACCGGCTGCCCGCGTCGGCCTCGCTCGACAAGTTCGCCTACCGGGTCAACGCGGCGGCGTTCCCGCTGTGGACGTTCACGATCATCGCGGGCGCGATCTGGGCGGGCGACGCGTGGGGCCGCTACTGGGGCTGGGACCCCAAGGAGACCTGGGCGTTCATCACCTGGGTCGGCTACGCCTGCTACCTGCACGCCCGCGCGACGGCCGGCTGGAAGGGCCGCAAGGCCGCCTACCTGGCCCTGATCGCCTTCGGCTGCTGGCTGTTCAACTACTACGGCGTCAACATCTTCGTCTCCGGCAAGCACTCGTACGCGGGCGTGTAACTCCCGTACCCCGAAGGCCGGTTCATGTGACCCACGTCACAGGAACCGGCCTTCGTCGTACGGACAGGTAGAGGGGTGTGGATACGCATCTGAGCATGTTGAGGAAACGCATCCGCGCGGGGGACCACGACGCCTTCGGCGAGCTTTTCGACACGTACGCGCGCTCCGTCTACAACCACGCCTATCGGCTCACGGGGGAGTGGGCGACCGCGGAGGAGATCGTCTCGCTGACCTTCCTGGACGCCTGGCGGCTGCGCGAGCGGCTGGACGAGGACGGCGGCTCCCCGCGCCCCTGGCTGCTCGGCATCGCCACCAACGTCACCCGCAACGTCCGCCGCGCCGCCCGAAGACACGCGGCCGCGGTGGCGCGGCTGCCGCGCGAGGAGACGGTGCGGGACTTCGCCGACGAGGTGGCGGGCCGGGTGGACGACGCCGCGCAACTGGCCGCCGTGCGCACCGCGCTGGCGCGGCTGCGGCGCGCCGAGCGCGAGGTGCTGGCGCTGTGCGTGTGGTCGGGGCTCGGGTACGAGGCGGCGGCCGAGGCGCTGGGGGTGCCCGTGGGCACGGTGCGATCGCGGCTCTCGCGAGCACGGGCAAAGCTCGCGAAACATATGGAACCGCCCGCCGTGCGCGGACAGATGAAAGGTGAAGACCGCACCTCAGCGGTCAGGCCCATCAGGGAGGGAAACCGATGAACCAGCTGCCTGAACAGGACCTTCCGCCGGGCCGGCACCGACTCCTCAAGGAGCATTTGATGACCGAGATCCTGCGGGACGAGCCGCTGCCCGAGCGCAAGCGGAAGCCCTGGCTGCGGCCCGCGTTCGGCGCCGTCGCCGTCGCCGCGGTCACCGCCGTCACGTTCACCGTCCTGCCGTCCGAGCAGTCGGAGCCGGCGCGGTCGACGGAGGCCGTGCGGTTGCTGGAGGACATCGCGCTGGCCGCCGAGCACGCCGACATGCCCGCCGACATCCGCGACGACCAGTTCGTGTACATCAAGAGCAAGGTCGCCTGGACGTCGCAGTCGGGGGACGGGCCCGCGAAGCTCGATCCCGTCCACGAGCGCGAGGTGTGGCTGTCGGTGGACGGCAAGCAGGAGGGCCTGCTGGAGGAGCCCCACCACGGGTTCGGCCAGGAGCCCCTGGAGGCCCAGACCCCCGGCATCCCGTCCAACACGAACTACCGCCACCTCCAGACCCTGCCGACCGACCCCGACAAGATGTTCGAGTGGCTCGACAGCGTCAGCCAGGGCAGCAGCAGCAAGGACGAGGCCGACTTCGTCCTCGTCGGCGACCTCGCCCGGGAGTCCCTGATGCCCCCCGCGCAGGCCGCCGCGCTCTACCGGGCCGCCGCCAGGATCTCCGGGGTGTTCGTGATCGACGACGCGGTGGACGCCGCCGGTCGCCACGGGGTCGCGGTGGCCCGAATCGACGACGGGGAGCGCCACGAGCTGATCTTCGACAGGAAGACCAGGGAATTCCTCGGCGAGCGCGAGGTCGCGGTGAAGGACCTGCCCTGGGGCTTCGAGAAGGGGGACGTGACCGCTCGCACCGCGGTCCTGGCGCGCACGGTGGTCGACAAGCGGGGCGAGCGCCCGTAACCGTGCGAAACCGGTTCCCACGGGTCACGCTGGTGTCATGACCGGTTCCGTCGAACAGGGCGCCAGCCAGACCCATGGGAACACGCACATCCTGCACTTCCTGGTGCGGCTCCCGGAGGCGATGGAGACGGTCTGGCCCGCGTTGACCACCTCGGAGGGGCTCGCGCTCTGGTGGACGCCCGTGGACGTCCTCGAACACCGACTCGGCGGCGCGGTCGCCCTGCGGGGCCTGGGCGAGGGCCAGGTCACCGCATGGGACGTGGACCGGGTCGCCGAGTACACCGTGGCGGGCGGCGGCCGGATCCGGTTCCACCTGGAACGGGACGGCGACGGCGGCTCCCTCCTGCGCTTCACCCACGAGTTCCAGGGCCGGCTGGGAGACGGCGGCGCCGAGCCCGGCTGGCGGGCCCGCTTCGAACGCCTGATCGAAATCCTGGCAGGCTCCTGAGCCGCTAGGACGGCGGCAGGCACTCCTTCCCCGGCGGCTTCCCCTCCGGCCAGGCGAGCCGGACGAAGCGGGAGCCGCCGTCCGCGTGCAGCTCCACGATCGGGACGGCCTTGTCGTACGGGTTGCCGTGCACGTCCAGGCAGATCCAGCCGCTCGCCCCGTTCACCCGCAGCGAGCCCTTGACCTGCGGCCACTGCAGGCCGACGTCCGCCAGCGGCGGGACGGTCCCGCCGTCGGGGGTGGCCTCGCGGATGCCGTGGGCCGCGTCCGTGTCGCCGAGGGAGAGTTCGTGGTACAGGCGGAAGGCGTCGACACGGGGATGCGGGGTCCGGAAACCGAGGCCGGTCGCGAAGTGGGCGATCATCGTCTCGTGGACCTCGCGCCACTTGGCGTGGTCGGCGTGGCGGTGATGCAGGCGGAGCAGCAGCAGGGTGCGGATGAAGGGGTCGCCGACGAAGTGACCCGCTTCGGCCGTCAGCCCCTCCTCGGCGAGTCGCGCCCGCAGGGACCGTACGCCCGACGAGCCGAAGTCGTCCGGGAGTTGGGCGTGCGTGAGGGCGACGGCGGAGTCGTGGCCGTGCGCGGCGGCCAGGACCGTCAGCTCGTCGAGCCGCTCCTCGGGCACCAGCCGGGCCAGCGACTCGGCGTAGGCGGGACGGCCTTCGTCGGCCTGCCCCTCCTCCATCCGGACCTTCTCGGTGAGCAGCCGCCCCAACGAGGCGGCGGACTCAGGGTGTTGGCGGGCGGCGGTCGCCAGCAGCACGATCCCCAGCGGGTTCCCGCCGGTCAACCGGTGGATGGCGTGCGGGAGTCGCGGCGGCAGCTCGACGTCGTCGCAGACCGCGCCGACCATGTGCAGGGTGTCGTCCGGGGAGAGCGGCGGCAGCGGCACCAGCAGTGCCCGGGAGGAGGGCGAGCTGCCCGGCTCCCAGTCCGTGGCCCGCGCGACCTCCGGCAGCGCCCGCCGTACCGCGTCCCCGAGCGCCGGATGGTCGGTGCCGCGCACGGTCGCCACCCACACCACCTGGTCGACGACCCCGTCGGCCCGGTCGCGCAGGACGGCGTCCAGCAGCCCCGGCCCCGGACCACTGCGCGCGTTGTCCAGCAGCACGAGCGGCCGGCCCAGGCACGTGAGATGCGAGCCGATCCCCGAGTACGCCTCCGCCAGGTCAGCGAGCAGCGCCCGCACCAGCCGTGCACCGTACCTCCCCCGTGGCCGGTCCCCTAACACAAGGGTAAGGAGGGGGAGTTGGTATTAGCTAGATCGCGTGATGTCCGTTGCGTCATGAAAGTTCCGGATCACCGCCGACGCTCAGTCGGCGGTACCCGGTGGGACCACCCAGCGGGTCGGCTGCCCCGTCACGCCCGCGATCATGTCGTAGTCGCCGTCGTAGTGCAGGACCGTCGCGCCATTGCGCTCGGCGGTAGCCGCGATGACCAGGTCGGCTACCGACAGGGCCTTCCGGTTGCCGGCCGCGATGAGCCGCGTCTGCACGTCCAACGCGCGGTCCCACGCCTCGTCGGGCGTGGCCAACCAGTCGAAGCCCCGCATCTCGTCGCGGATCCGCTCCGCGTCCGCCTTGGAACGGGCGCTGTGCAGAATTTCGAGTTCGACAGCGCCGCATACCGCCAGCAGGCCCGCGTTGTGAAGTGGATCGATCACGGTGCGAACTGCCGGTTTCGGGTAGCGGGCGAGCGCGGACTTGTCGATGAGATAGCGGTCGTTCATGCGGCCTGGTGCGGGTCGCCCGCGGTCTCCGAGGTCTCCGAGGTCTCGACCGGACCGGTCAGGTCAGGCAGCCCGCCTTCCGCGAGCCAGCCCAGGAACGACGCGCGTTTCCTGCGTTTGATCGCGTCCTCCAGGGCGGCGTTCACCGTCGCGACCTTGGTCGTCGTGCCGAAGATCGCGGCCGCCTCGGCGAGCATTTCGTCGTCGACGTCGATGACTGTTCGAGCCATGCGTCCTCCTCGGTCCGGGCGTCACACGGCCCCATGATATCAAAAATCTCGACAGTCGATATCAAGCGTCGACGGACGCCACGAACGCGACCCAGGCGCTCCGCTGGATGAGCAGGACGGGGCCGTCAGGGTTCTTGCTGTCGCGGACGGGGATGACGGAGGTGAACTCGGGGGCGAACTCGAGGCAGTCGCCCGCGTTGGCTCCGCTGTGGCTGCTCTTTATCCAGGTTGCCGCACTCAGTTGCTGCTGGTTCATGGTCGCCGTACCCCTCCATCACGTTGCCGATCAGAGCGGCGGATTCGCGAGCAGACGGAGTATCTGCCCTGAGCACATCATAGATTTGGCTGTACTCGGCGTAGCTTTCCGGATCGTTGTGGAAGTGGCCGCGAGTCCGCGATTCCGAGTAGATCCAGCGTTCGCCGTCCGGCATCGTGAGCAGCAACATCGACTTGTCGGGGCGCGCGATGTCGAAGCGGTGGGTTGGGATCACCTGGATGCGGACGTTGGGGAGTTGTCCCACACGCAGCAGGTGCGCGCACTGATCGCGCATCACGGCGGGACTGCCCACCGCGTGGCGCAGACAGCTCTCGTCCATCACGGCCACGTACGTGGGCCCGCCCTCGGCGAAGTAGCGTGGCTGTCGGCTCAAGCGGGCCCGGGTCCGGGTTTCGAGCAGGTCGCCGCTGGCTCGCTGAGAGAGCAGCGCTCGCGCGTAGTCCGGTGTTTGCAACAGGCCGGGCACCAACATCACTTGGTACACATGCAGCGCAACAGCCTTCGCCTCCATGTCCACCATGCGCTGGAACCAGTTCGGATGCTCCACCTGCGCGTACCAGTCGACGCGCCCCCACAACCGCCCCAACGCCCCACCCGAAACCAGCACCTCGTCGCACTTCTTCGCGAACGCCTCCTGCGGGACCCGCGTCCCCGCCTCCACCCTCGCCACCAGTGACCGGTCGCAGGGGATCGCGCTCGCCAGCGCTTCCTGCGTCAGCAGTGCGCCCTCGCGAAAGTGTCGTAACAGCTCTCCGAACAGCATGGCGTTGGTGGTCACAGGTCGGTCCCCCTCCGTGACAAGCGGCCCTTGGCACGCGTCCGGCATTGATACGCAGGGTGCCCATGCGCAACGCTTGACACACCCAGAGTGACGCCATCGGTACGGAGAGGGCATGGTCGGGGCATGATCGAACACACCGAGAGCCAGTTCGAAACGGGAACGGTCGTCTATGACCCCAGGTCGGACAGGGTCGGCGAGTACCGGGGCAAGGCCGGCCCCTACGCGTTGCTGCGCCCGCTCGGGGGCGGACGGGAGTGGGAGGCCCGCCCGGAGCTGCTCCGCCCCGCCACCTCCGCCGAACGGCTCACCGCAGGTATCCGGGCCGCCAACTTCCGTTCCCTGCACGTGCCCGAGGCAGCCGTCCCCGTCCCCGTCCGTGACTGCGCCGCCTGCGAGGATCTGGCCGCGCTGCGAGCGAAGGCCCGCGCCCGCCACGACGGCAGCGCCGAGACCGACGCGAACGTCCTGCTCAGCCGCCATCAACGCCGCTACCACGCAGCGCTTCTGGGGCTCTAGGAGTGATCAGTCGACGGTGATCGAGTCCAGCTTCTCGCGCAGGTACACATGCGAGCTGACCGCCCCGTACGCCACCCGCCCGACCGGGGCCGGGACGGACTCCACGACCGTCCCCGGGGTGCACTCGCCGAAGTAGACGAGGGACATGAGCTCCTCGGTGGGCGCGTCGGCGTGCGGCGGGAGGACGCGGTGCCGTCCCGACCGCCACCGGTCACCGGTCCAACGGGCCATCAGGTCGCCGAGGTTGATGGTGAACGCCTCCGGGTCGAAGGGCGCGTCCTCCCAGCCGCCCTCGTCCGTCCAGACCTGGAGCCCGCCCTTGCCGGCCTGCCGGTCGAGGATCGTCACCGTGCCGAAGTCCGTGTGCGGACCGATGCGGAACTGGCCGGGCTCGGGTTCGCCGACGACGTCCGTCCCGGGGTACCAGTTGATGTTGAAACCGTAGGTCGGGTGGTCCATGTGCCGGGAGAAGAAGTCGGGTTCGAGGCCGAGGGCCTCGCCGAGCAGGGAGAGCAACTGCTTCTCCAGCCCGCCCATCCGGTCCAGGTACTCCTCGCACAGCGCGCGCAGCTCGGGCACCTCCGTCGGCCAGACATTGGGCGCGTACCACTCCGCGTTGACGACGGGGTCGTCGAAGGGCTCGTGGGTGGCGAAGGTCAGGGACTCCTTCAGGTCCGGCGGGGTCTCGGTCCCCTCCGCATAGCCGTTGGCCTCCGCGCCGGGCCCCAGCCACCCCCGTCCGCCGACCTTCGCGGTGTACCGCTGCTTGGCCTCGGCGGGGAGGGCGAAGAACGCCCGCGCCGCCGCGCGGATGCGGTCGCGCAGTGCGGGGTCGACGCCATGGCCGGTGACGAGGAGGAACCCGGCCGTCTGGAGCGCGTCGTCGACGGTACGGGCGATGGCGGCGCGGGCCTCGGGGTCGCCGTCCAGCCAGGGCCGCAGGTCGATGGTCGGGATGCGCGGGCTACTCACCGATGTCCTCGTTCCACAGTGCCGGGTTGTTCTCGATGAAGTCGCGCATCATCTCTACGCACTCGGGGTCGTCCACAAGCACGATCTCGACGCCGTGTTCCGCCAGCCAGTCGTGCCCGCCGTGGAATGTGACCGCCTCGCCGACGACCACCCGGGAGATGCCGAACTGCCGGACCAGACCGGAGCAGTACCAGCAGGGGGACAGGGTGGTCACCATCGTCGTGCCCCGGTACGAACGCTGCCGCCCCGCCGCGCGGAACGCGGCCGTCTCCGCGTGCATGGAGGGGTCGTCGTCCTGGACGCGTCGGTTGTGGCCGCGGCCGAGCACGGTGCCGTCCGGGCCGTAGAGCGCGGCCCCGATCGGGATGCCGCCCTGGGCGAGCCCGGCGCGGGCCTCCTCCACTGCGACGGCCAGCCAGGCCCTCGCCGTCACCTGATCCATGGGGTCCATGACTCCAGTCTGCTGCGGACGGGCTGCCTTGATCCGGATAAGCCTAGATTCCCGGAAAGCACGACGTAACGCCCAAAGGGGCGGTTACGGTGTCGTACCCCGGGAAGCACCAGGGTTCCCGGCGTCCCGGCGTGCGTACCTGACCCACGTCTCCCGCAGAGTGCAGCCTTCTCGGAGAACCTCATGTTCGGTTGGCGTCCACGTTCAGCCCGGCACCCCGCCGGTGTTGCTTCCGGGAGTACCTCCACGCAACCGGTGCCCGCACCGCCGACTCCCGCACCGCCGACGCCCGCACAACCCGCGGTGCCCACCCCCGGATTCGTCTCCACCACCACACCGGCCGCCGCGTCAGGCCCGCCCCAGCAGCCCGCGGGCGACGGCCGCTCGGCGCGCTGGTGGCTCGTGGCGGCGTTCCTCGTCGCAACCCTCTTCGGCGCCTCCTCCTACATCTGGGAGGACTGGGGTGGTCCGGACGAACGGACCTTGTACAGCACTGTCAGCTTCGGCGTGGCCGCGGTGCTGCTGGGGATGCTGGCGGCTGCCTTCTCCAACCTGAACGGCAAGGAGACCGCCGTCGTCGTGGTGGTGCTCGCCGTCGTCTGTACCACCACCGCCCTGACCATCGCCTACTGCAAGATCCATCAGCCCATCGACGTGACCGACAAAGTCACCCTGGCCAAGGGCGAGAAAGCGGTCATGGCCGCGGACGGCGAAGGCTTCGACCTCTCCGTGCCGCTGCCGGAGGACCGCGACACCCTGAACCTGACCTTCAACGGGACGGATCCCGACCGTGTCAGCGGCACGAACTGCCTGCCCAGAAGCAGCCTGCGCCTCACCGGAGCCGCGCTTCCCCACGGGAAGGACATCCCGTTCGACGGCAAGGCCGTGACGGTGCCGATCAGTGACAGGCACAACGCCATACAGCTGCACATCGAACTCCGGACCGATCACGCATGCCGGATCCGTGTCGCCGTGAGCCGCGCGGTCCTCGAATCCTGACGCCGCCCGCCCGCATTTCTCCCCCCGAAGGGTCCGTACATGCACCTGCCGACACGTCTGTGTCTCACCGCCGCGCTCTTCGTCGCGCTCACGACCGCGTCCTGCACCAAGGGGCCCGGCGACGACGCCGTCCCGGCGATGCCCTCCGCACCGACCGCGTCGCCCGTGACATCGAGCCCGAGCCCCTGGGTCGTCCCCAAGACCCTCGACATCGGCGTCAAGATCGACCAGCCCGGCTTCAACCAGCTCGACACTTCGGCGCACGAGTACGCGGGGTTCGAGAAGGAACTCGCGGACTTCCTCGGTGAACGCATCGGCTTCGAACCGGACTTGGAGGACGCGCCGTCGAAGGACCGCGAGAAGGAGCTTGCCAAGGGCTCCGTCCAACTGGTGATCGCGACCTACTCCATCACGGACTGGCGACTCGAACAGATCGACTTCGTGGGGCCCTATCTGCAGACCGAGCAGGGCCTGCTGGTGCGCGCCGGCTACAAGCAGATCAAGGACCGGAAGGACACGGCCGGCAAGGAGATCTGCACCGTGGAGGGTTCGACCTCGAAGGCCGGCCCGAACAATCCGCTGGACAAGGACGCCATCATCCTCGACGACGCCGAGGACTACAACGCCTGCGTCCAGCGACTCAGGGACGGCAACGTCGACGCCGTATGGACGGACCGGGCCATCCTCTTCGGTTTCGCCGAGATCTACGACGACGTACGCGTCGTGGACAAGATCGTGGTCGGCAAGAAACAGATGTACGGGATCGGCCTGGCCAAGCACAACCCGGCGATGTGCCGGCGACTGCAGGGGGCGCTGCGGGAATTCATGAAGGAAGAGTGGTACTCCCACTTCCGGCAGCGTTTCCCCCGCCTCGTCCAGGCCGACCCCAAGTTCGATACGACGTACAAGCCCGCCGCCGACGACATCGACACCTACACGCAGTGCACCCCTTAGGCAGTGGGTACCCTGTGCCGATCACCGCCGCGCGTGCGGCAGTTGGGCCGGGTCGCGTGGAAGGAACGTTCATGGTTGCTGCTCCGGTGCTGGAGGAGCTGCGGGAGGTCTGTCAGCCGCAGGCCAAGCTGGCGAGCCGCAACGGCGAACACTGGGCGGGCCGGCTGTACATGCGGCGGATCTCCCTGCGCTTCACCCGTCAGCTGGTGCGCACCCGCGTCACCCCGGACCAGCTGACCTGGACGATGGTGGTGTGCGGGGTGCTGTCGGGCGCGGCCCTGCTGATCCCGGGCCTCGCCGGCGCCGTCCTCGCCGCTCTCCTCATGCAACTGTTCCTGCTCTTCGACTGCGTCGACGGCGAGGTCGCCCGCTGGAAGGGGCAGAACAGCGCGACCGGCATCTACGTCGACCGGCTCGGCGCGTATCTGGCCGACGCGGCGCTGATGATCGGCTTCGGCTTCCGCGCCGCGGAGTCGGGGCTCGGGGACTGGAACGGCTTCAACGGGTGGGTGTCGCTCGGCCTCGTCACCGCGCTCGGCGTGGTGCTGCTCAAGGCCTCGACCGACCTGGTGGACGTGGCCCGGGCCCGGCGCGGGCTCCCCGTCGCCGACGACGAGGCCGCCGCGCCGCGTTCGCAGGGCGTCGCCTCGGTGCGCCGACTCGCCGCCGCCTTCAAGATCCACCGGGTGACCAACGGCATCGAGGCCTCGCTGGTCCTCGTCGTCGTGGCGGTCGCCGACGTGGCCACCGGCGGCATCGAGCCGACCCGGTGGGCGCTGGCCGCCATCGCCGTCATCACCTGGCTGATGGTTCCGGCCCATCTGCTGTCGATCCTGTCGTCGTCCCGGCTGCGGTGACGCCGTCCAGGCAGTCGATGTAGACGTGCAGTCGGCCCGCCCCCGCCAGCATCGCGCGGGTGCGGGCCGTCAGCGTCTGCGCGCGCGCCGCGAGCGCAGACCGCAGCGCCGTCTCGCTGCCGCCCTCCCGGCGCAGCTCCGTCAGCACCGGCCCGATCTGCGCGAACAGATGGCCGCCGCGGCGCAGACTGTGCACGATCCGGGCGTCCCGGACGTCGGCGGGACCGTAGAGCCGGTAGCGCGTCCCGCGTTCGCGCGGCGGGTCGATCAGTCCGGCCGCCTCCCACACCCGCAGCGCGGACGTCCGCACGCCGAGCAGCCGGGCCACCTCCCCGATGCGCAGGCTCGGCCCATGGTGTGGCTGCGGCGCGGGTTCCGCGCCCAGCGCCTCCAACGCCTCGCCCGTCGCCCGCAGCGCGCCGCGCTCCTCGTGCAGGGCGGCGTGGGCCGCGTCGACGAGGGCGAGCGCGGCCGGGGTGTCGCCCTCGTGCAGCGTGCGCATGATCCGGGCCGCCGGGACCGGGCCGTAGCCCGTCACCAGCACGCGGTACGTCAGCAGCGCCTGCCGGTGCAGCTCCGTGAACGTGCGGTAGCCGGACGCCGTGCGCTCGGCCGGCGGCAGGACGCCCGCGTCCTCGTAGTTGCGGATCTGCTGGGTCGAGAGCCCGGCGAGCCGGGCGAGGTCGACGGAACGCAGTCGCCTCATGGGAACAACCTCATGGGAACAACCTCATGGGCACAACCAGCATGGGCACAACCATCATGGGCTGAGGGACCGCCAGATGCGGTCGGGCAGGAGCCGTGCCGCCTCGTCGAGGTCGACGTCGTCGACGCCGGACAGCGAGCGGCGGGCTGCCCCGATGACCGGACCGAGCACGAGGGACTCGACGAGGGGCAGCGGGAGGGGCGCCAACTCACCTGCTTCGATGCGGGGTTGGATCCAGTGTGCGAAGGCCGGCAGCCCGGCCTCCTGGGGCAGGAGCCGCGCCGCGTCCCGGTGGTCTCGGACGAACGCCAGGTAGGTCCGCACGATCGCGCGGATGCCCGAGCGGGCCGTGCGCGTGCCCGCGAGGGCCGTGGTCAGCTCGCCCAGCAGTCGGTCCAGCCAGCGTTGCGCCAGCGCGGACAGCAGGCCGTCGAGGCTGCCGAAGTGGTGGTAGAGGCTGCCGAGGCTGACCCCGCTGGCCTTGGTGACGGCGCTGACCGTGAAGCCCTGCTCCCCTTCTGCGGCGTACACGCGCAAGGCCGCGTCCAGGAGCAACTCGACGGTGACCTCGCCGCGTTGCTGCTTCGGGCGCTGCTTGGTGTTCATCGAACAGGTGTCCTTGATCGTGCTGTTGTCCCAGTCAGAGTAGAGCACATGGATTTCTAGAGCCGATTTCTAGAAAAGCACTTCGATTGCGCCGCAAGTCGGTTCACACTGGGCGCGTGTCCTTGCCGGAGATTCCCATAACGCTCACGCGACAACAGGCCGCGGCCGGTGTCGTCCTCACCGTCCCGCTGAACGTCGGCTCCGTCCAAGTGCGTATCCCGCCCGCCCGGGACGGCGACCTCGTCCGGGCCCGGATCGGCGACGAGGAGGTGCTGCTGCGCATCCGGGTCATCGGCTCGGGTCGTCAAGTGCGCAAGGTGCTCACCGTGCTCGGGGCCGTCGCCGCGCTCGTGTTCGTGGTGGTCCTGATCGACTCGGGCGGCGGCGACGGCGACACGGTCGGCTCCCCGGGCAGCACGTCGACGTACGAGTCGTACAGCCCCGATACGTCCTACGACCCCTATACCGAGGACCCGTACACGGACGATCCGTACACGGGGGACACCTCCACCGAGGATCCCTACACGGACGACCCCTACGCGGACGAGACCGAGGCCGCGGCCCCCGACCCCTACAAGTCCGGGACCTGCCTCAACGGGACGCTGCCGGACTCCACGGTCGCGCAGCCGGTCAGCAACGTGGACGAGGTGTCCTGCTCGGCGGTTGACGCGCACTACAAGGTGATCCAGACGTTCCCGTTCACCTCGGACATGAGCAAGTGCGAGGCCAACCCCCGGACTCAGTACGCCTTCTCGTACAGCTACACACTCAACGGAGCGGCCGTCAACGAGTACGTGTACTGCCTGATCGGCCTGGGCTCGTACGCGCGCTGAGCCCTTCGAACGCTGCCCTTATGCTGGCGTGCCGACAGCGTTGCCGCACAAGGCGGGTTCGGGAAGGGCGACCAGCGATGCCGTTGAGCACCGGGACCGGGGAACCGGAGTCCGCCGCGTCCATAGGCGGCTACCTGCTGTTCGACCGGCTCGGAAGCGGCGGCATGGGGGTCGTCCACCTGGGGCGCTCGGCCTCGGGCCGACAGGTCGCGGTCAAGGTCGTGCACGCGCAGTACGCGCAGGACGAGGAGTTCCGGGCCCGCTTCCGGCAGGAGGTCGCGGCGGCCCGCCGGGTGAGCGGCGCGTTCACCGCCCCGGTGGTGGACGCCGACCCGGACGCCGAAGTGCCGTGGATGGCCACGCTGTACGTACCGGGCCGCACCCTCGCCGAACTCATCGCCGAACAGGGTCCGCTGGACGGACGCGCGCTGCGCACGCTGGCGCTCGGGCTCGTCGAGGCGCTCCGGGACATCCACCAGGCGGGGGTCGTCCACCGCGACCTGAAGCCGAGCAACGTGCTGATGGCCGAGGACGGCCCGCGCGTCATCGACTTCGGCATCTCGCGCGCCGCCGACAACCAGACCCTCACCGTGACCGGCCGGCTGATCGGCACCCCGCCCTTCATGTCCCCCGAGCAGTTCACCTCGCCGCGGGACGTCACCGCCGCCTCGGACGTCTTCTCGCTGGGCTCGCTGCTGGTGTTCGCGGCCACCGGCAACCGCCCCTTCGACGGCGAGAGCCCGTATCTGACCGGCTACCAGGTCATGCACGAGCCGCCGACGCTGGACGGCGTGGCGGAGCCCCTCAGGTCCATCGTCGCGCGCTGTCTGGCGAAGGAGGCGGCGGACCGCCCCCGACTCCCCGAACTGCACCGGCTGTTCCGGTCCCTGCCGGACGGCCGGGCGGCGTTCCTCGCGTCGGCCGAGGACGCCGGGGTCGCCACCCACGTGGAAGGCGGCAAGGGCGGCAAGGGCGGCAGGGGCGGCAGGGGCGGCAGGGGCGGCAATGGCGTCCGCCGCAAGCGGTGGCCCCGCCGCCTCCTCGTCGTGGGGGCCGCCCTGGCCGTGGCCGCCGTCGCGGGCGTGGCGGTGAGCGAGTGGCTGGCGGAGCCCACCGAGGCGGGCTCCGCCGAGAATGCGTCCGCCCAGCAGACGTCCGCCGCCGCCTCGCCCGCCCCCGCGCTCCCCGCCGGCTGGCGACCCTGGCGCGCCGGGCTCACCCGGGCCGTGCAGCCGAAGGACCAGGATCGCCTCGTCACCGACGACGAACCGGGCTGTGTGCCCGCCGGTACCGCCCTGTACTGCGCGGGGGCCGGCTTCACGGTCGCCAAGCTCGACGCCGCCACCGGCCGCGTGGAGTGGCGGTTCGGGGTGAGCCCGCAGATCACGCGGCCCATCGGCGTCCACGACGGCGTCGTCTACGTCTACGAGAAGCCCGACTCGGAGACCGTGCGGTGGCGGCTGGTGGCCGTCGACGCCGACACCGGAAAAAAGCGCTGGGCGCGTGAGATCTCCGAGACCCAGCCCGCGGTCCTGTTCGACGGCGGCATCCTGGCGATGTCGCCCGCCGACACCGAACTCCTCTCCATCGACACCCGCACCGGAGAGGACATGTCGGTGGCGTCGGCGGACTCTTCCTCCGGCAGCGCCTGCCGGCCGCTCGCCCTGGGCGGCGCCCCCTACGCCCTGTGCACCGACGCGAAGGACGACACCAAGGGCACCTGGAGCCTGCTGAGCATCAACCCCTCCGAAGGCATCGCGCGCGAACTCACCAGGCTTCCCGTCGGCTCGGTGCCGCTCGGCGTCGTCGGCGGACAACCGCTGTTCGCGACGCTGCCGGACACGGAGTCCCTGACGGTCGTCGGACTGGACGAGCCGTACTCGGCGCTCCTGCGGGTGGACCCGGAGAGCGGCGCGATCAAGCGCACCGCCCTCGCGGACTCGCCCCGCGGCACGGTCACCCTCGCCGACGGCGTCGTCTGCTTCGTCCGCCCCGACGGGACGGTCACCGCGCTCCGCGCGACGGACGGCGTCCGGCTGTGGCAGCAGAACACCCAGGTCGAGAACCTGTCGACGCCCGTCCTCTCCAAGACGTACGACACCCTCTTCCTCGCCAACCGCTACGGCCGGCTCCTCGCCCTCGACCGCAGGACCGGCGCCGTGCGCTGGACCACGGACAAGCTGGACGCCCCGGGCGACTCGGCGCAGAGCATCCAACCGCAGGTGACCCTGGCGAAGGACGCGATCGTGGCCGTGGCGGGCGACACGGCCTTCTCCGTCCGCCCGGACCGCCCGACGGCGGTGGCCACAGCCACAGTTGCAGCCACCGCTACGAACTAGCCTGCGGCGGCTGGGGGTCCTCGCCGGACTCGCGGCGCTTCAGCTCCTCCTCGCGGCGGCGGAGGTCGGCCTCCCAGTCCTTGAGGAGAGCGTCGTCGTCCTTCTTGACCTCGTCGTCCCCTTTTTCGCCCTTCAGCGACTTCAGGAACTCGGGGTTGTCGTCCGGGGCGACCCACTCGGTGCGGGAGGTCCTGGCGGTGCCGCCCGCCGCGCCGCCCGCCGGGGCGTGCCGCACCTTTCCGGCCACCAGCCAGGCCACCGGGCCGACGATCACCTCGCCGAACAGCAGGATGATGATGACCCAGACCACCTTCGGCAGCCCGCGCACCTCCTCCTCGGGGGTGTTCAGGCAGTCGATGAAGGCATAGATCCACAGCGCCAGGACCAGCAGGAACGGCAGATACCTGAGC
This sequence comes from Streptomyces sp. NPDC050263, assembly GCF_040655955.1. Taxonomy (NCBI): domain Bacteria; kingdom Bacillati; phylum Actinomycetota; class Actinomycetes; order Kitasatosporales; family Streptomycetaceae; genus Streptomyces; species Streptomyces sp. NPDC050263. The sequence goes on from NZ_JBFAKW010000025.1 coordinate 84,424, forward strand.
ATGGTGGCGGGTTCCCCCAAGTGACGGCGGCAGGGCTTGGGACGGCCCCGGTGACGGGGCCAGGGTAGCCGGTGGCCGATACTGGGACGCATGGCTTACGACGATCTTCGTTCCCTGCTCAGGGCACTGGAACGCGAAGGCGACCTCAAGCGCGTCAAGGCCGAGGTCGATCCGTATCTGGAGGTCGGGGAGATCGTCGACCGGGTCCAGAAGTCCGGTGGCCCCGCGCTCCTCTTCGAGAACGTGAAGGGGTCGAGCATGCCCCTCGCGATGAACGTGTTCGGCACCGACCGACGGCTCCTGAAGGCCCTCGGGCTCAAGTCGTACGCCGAGATCAGCGAGAAGATCGGCGGCCTGCTGCGCCCCGAGTTGCCGCACGGGTTCGTCGGCGTGCGCGAGGCGTTCGGCAAGCTCGGCGCGATGACGCACGTCCCGCCGAAGAAGGTGAAGTCCCAGGACGCGCCCGTCCAGGAGGTCGTCCTGCACGGGGACGACGTGGATCTGGACCAGCTCCCCGCCCTCTTCACCTGGCCGCAGGACGGCGGCTCCTTCTTCAACCTGGGACTCACCCACACCAGGGACCCCGAGAGCGGCATCCGCAACCTCGGGCTCTACCGCCTCCAGCGCCACGACAAGCGCACGATCGGCATGCACTGGCAGATCCACAAGGACAGCCGCAACCACTACCAGGTCGCGGCGCGCAAGGGCGAGCGGCTGCCGGTCGCGATCGCCTTCGGCTGCCCGCCCGCCGTCACCTACGCCTCCACCGCCCCCCTCCCCGGCGACATCGACGAGTACCTCTTCGCCGGGTTCATCGCGGGCAAGCGGATCGAGATGGTCGACTGCAAGACCGTGCCGTTGCAGGTGCCGGCGCAGGCGGAGGTCGTCATCGAGGGCTGGCTGGAGCCCGGCGAGATGCTGCCCGAGGGCCCCTTCGGCGACCACACCGGCTTCTACACCCCGCAGGAGCCGTTCCCGGCCCTGAAGATCGACTGCGTGACGATGCGGAAGCGGCCGCTGCTCCAGTCGATCGTCGTCGGCCGCCCCCCGACGGAGGACGGCCCGCTGGGCCGAGCGACGGAACGCTTCTTCCTCCCGCTCCTGAAGATCATCGTCCCGGACATCGTGGACTACCACCTGCCCGAGGCCGGCGGCTTCCACAACTGCGCGATCGTCTCGATCGACAAGAAGTACCCCAAGCACGCCCAGAAGGTCATGCACGCGGTCTGGGGCGCGCACATGATGTCCCTGACCAAACTGATCGTCGTCGTCGACGCCGACTGCGACGTCCACGACCTGCACGAAGTCGCCTGGCGGGCGCTCGGCAACACGGACTACGCCCGCGACCTGACGGTCGTCGAAGGCCCGGTCGACCACCTCGACCACGCCTCCTACCAGCAGTTCTGGGGAGGCAAGGCGGGCATCGACGCGACCCGGAAGTGGCCCGAGGAGGGCTACACCCGCGACGGCGGCTGGCCGGAGATGGTCCTGTCCGACCCGGAGACGGCGGCCACGGTCGACCGCCGCTGGAAGGAGTACGGCCTGTGAGCTCCGCCTCCGCCGCGCTCCCGCAGCCCGGACGCACCAAGGCCTTCCTGCGCCTGGTCATGATCGAGCACTCCGTCTTCGCGCTGCCCTTCGCCTACATCGCCGCGCTGACGGCGATGTTCCGGCTGGACGGGAACATCCACTGGGGACGACTGCTCCTCGTCACGATCTGCATGGTCGGCCTGCGCACCTTCGCGATGGCCGTCAACCGGATCATCGACCGCGAGATCGACGCCCGTAACCCCCGGACGGCCCACCGCGAGCTGGTCACGGGCGCGGTGTCCGTGCGCCACGCCTGGACCGGCGCGCTGATCGCCGTCGTGATCTTCCTCGGCTCGGCGGCGCTGCTCAACCCGCTGTGCCTGGCCCTGGCCCCCGTCGCGGTCATCCCGATGGTGGTCTACCCCTACGGCAAGCGGTTCACGAACTTCCCGCAGGCCATCCTGGGGTTCGCCCAGGCGATGGGGCCGATCGGCGGCTGGCTGGCGATCACCGGCGAGTGGTCCTGGGACGCGGTCGTCCTCGGCCTCGCCGTGGGCATCTGGATCGGCGGCTTCGACCTGATCTACGCCTGCCAGGACATCGACACCGACCGAGAGACCGGCGTCATGTCGGTGCCGGCCCGCTTCGGCATCCCGGCGGCGATCACCGGGGCGCGCGTCTGCCACGCGATCACGACGGCCCTGCTGGTCTGGTACGCGCTGCTGACCGACGCGGGCGCGTTCTTCTGGCTCGGCCTGGTCGTCGTCGCCGGCGCGTTCCTCTACGAGCACACCATCGTGCGCCCGCACGACCTGTCCCGCCTGAACAGGGCGTTCTTCTCCGTCAACGGCTTCATCGGGATCGCCCTGTTCGGGTGCGCGCTGCTGGATCTTCTGGTGCGGGGGCTCACGGTGTAGCCACCCCCGTTCACTACGCCCCACCGGTCCTGAAGACCTCCCCGCCCACCGGTACGCTCAAGGTGTGAACGCAGGAGAAACGCAGCGCGTGCCTTGGATCGTGGGGGTGTCCGGGGCGTCCGGTACGCCCTATGCCGCCGCCGTGCTGCGTGCACTGCTCGCCGGGGGCGAGAGCGTGGACCTGGTGGTCAGCCGGGCCTCGCGGCTCACGCTGCTGGACGAGACAGGGATCTCCTTCCGGGACGCGCACTGGCGGGACGACCTGCGGGAATGGCTGGCGCGGGGGGCCGACGGCAAGCCCGGCGCCTTCGAGGCGACCGACGCGGCCCTCGACCGGGTGCGGTACTGGGGCGCGGGGGATCTCGCCGCCGGACCGTCCTCAGGGTCGTATCCGGCGAAGGGGATGCTGATCGTCCCCGCCTCGACCGCCTGTGTCGCGGGCGTCGCCCTCGGGCTGTCGAAGGATCTGCTCCAGCGGGCGGCGAGCGTGACGCTCAAGGAGCGCCGGACGCTCGTCGTCGCCGTACGCGAGACGCCGCTGAACGGGCAGACGCTGCGTCATCTCGTCGCCCTGGACGACGCGGGCGCGAGCGTGGTGCCCGCCTCCCCGGCCTTCTACGCGGGGGCCACCCACATCCAGGACCTGGTCGACTTCGTCGCAGGCCGGGTGCTCGACGCGGCGGGGGTCGCGCACGGGCTGTATCGCCGGTGGGACGGCGAACTGGGTGGAACGCGGGCCGGCTGAACACCGTCTGAGTACTTCGCAGTAGAGCTCAACTCTTCAGGAACTTTGATCGGAAGGCTTCGATTCGCATGGACGCGGTGGACAGGCAGCTCATCCAGGCCCTGAGGGAGAACGGCCGGGCCTCCTACGCGGAGCTGGGACGCCTCGTCGGGCTGTCGGGACCCAGCGTCACCGACCGCATCAACCGGCTGGAGGCGGCCGGCGTCATCACCGGCTACCGCGCCACGGTGAACGCCGCCCAGCTCGGCCTCGGCGTCACCGCCCTCATCGGCATCTCCCTCTCCGACGCCGCCGACCACGAGGACGTGGCGAACCGGATGAAGGACCTCAGCGAGATCGAGGACTGCTGGTTCATCGCCGGCGACGACTCGTTCATGCTCAAGGTGCGGGCGAACGACGTCGACGGCCTCGAGCGGATCATCCGGCGGCTCAGCGGGACCAAGGGCGTGTCCCGGACCCGTACCACCATCGTGCTCTCCACGAAGTGGGAGAACCGGGTCGGAGAGCTGCCCGAAGAGGTGTAGCCGCGGGGACGTACGGTTGGCGGAGTCGTCTGGGATGTCGTCGGAGAAAGGTGAGGTGCGGGCATGGACGTCGGGCTGAAGCGCGAGCTGGAGGACAAGGTCAGGGCCGGTGAGCGGCTGACCCGTGAGGACGGCGTCGCGCTGTACGAGTCGGACGACCTCGCCTGGCTCGGCGGACTCGCCCACGAGGTGCGCACCCGCAAGAACGGCGACGTCGTGCACTTCAACGTCAACCGGCACCTCAACATGACGAACGTGTGCACCGCGTCCTGCGCCTACTGCTCGTTCCAGCGCAAGCCGGGCGAGAAGGACGCGTACACGATGCGCATCGAGGAGGCGGTGAAGCTCGCCAAGGCGATGGAGGGCGAGAACCTCACCGAGCTGCACATCGTCAACGGCCTGCACCCCAGCCTGCCGTGGCGCTACTACCCGCGCTCGCTGCGCGAACTGAAGGCGGCCCTCCCGGACGTCTCGCTGAAGGCGTTCACGGCGACGGAGATCCACCACTTCGAGACGATCAGCGGGCTGTCGGCGTCGGAGATCCTGGACGAGCTGATCGACGCGGGCCTGGAGTCGCTGACCGGCGGCGGCGCGGAGATCTTCGACTGGGAGGTCCGCCGGCACATCGTGGACCACCGCACGCACTGGGAGGACTGGTCGCGCATCCACCGCCTGGCGCACGAGAAGGGTCTCAAGACCCCGTGCACCATGCTGTACGGCCACATCGAGGAGCCTCGCCACCGCGTCGACCACGTCCTGCGGCTGCGCGAGCTCCAGGACGAGACCGGCGGCTTCCAGGTCTTCATCCCGCTGCGCTACCAGCACGACTTCGTGGACATGAAGGACGGCAAGGTCCGCAACCGCCTCCAGGCGAGGACCCAGATGGCGACGGGCGCGGAGGCGCTGAAGACCTTCGCGGTGTCCCGGCTGCTCTTCGACAACGTTCCGCACGTCAAGGTCTTCTGGGTCATGCACGGCGTCCAGACCGCGCAGCTGGCGCTCCAGCACGGCGCGGACGACATGGACGGCTCGGTCGTCGAGTACAAGATCACCCACGACGCGGACAACTACGGGACCCCGAACAAGCTGACCCGCGACGACCTCCTCGACCTCATCCGCGACGCCGGCTTCCGCCCGGTGGAACGCAACACGCGCTACGAGATCATCCGCGAGTACGACGGCCCGGACCCGGCGCGCCGCGAGTCCCCGCAGCCGATGCGGGTGTGAAGGCCGGTCGAGGTGGTGAAAGCCGGTTGAGGCGGGGTGTGGTAATGGCTAGCCTGCGGTTATGGCCCTTACCTTCACCCTCGACCCCGTCCTCACCCCCGACCTGCGCGACGGCATTCTCGACCTCTGGACGGACGCCTCCAACGCCGGCGGGGCCATCGGCTTCGTGGCCCCGGTGGAGCGGGAGACCGTCCGTCCGGAGCTCGTCAAGCACCTCGCGGCGATGGCCGAGGGCCGCCACCGCCTGCTCCTCGGGCGGGACGCCGCCGGCGAGGTCGTCGCGGCCGCGTTCTTCGCCTTCAACACGCACCGGCTCCAGACCCACTGGGTCTGGCTGTACACGGTGATGGTGCACCCCCGCCGCCAGGGCCAGGGCTACGGCCGCGACCTGCTGGCGGCCGCCGCCGACGCAGCCCGCGGCTTCGACGGCATCGACGCGATCCGGCTCTCCTGCCGCGGCGGACTCGGCCTGGAGAGCTTCTACGGCTCCTGCGGCTACCAGGAGGTCGGCCGGATACCCGGCGCGATCAGGGTCGCCCCGGACGACCACCGCGACGACGTCGTCATGCTGCTGCCGTTGGGCTGAACCCCGCTGCGAGATCGACCGCCGGGCATGCTTCACTGGACGACGGCCCCTTTTGGAATCGGAAGAGTGGATTGACATGCTCCGCTACACACTGATGCGTCTCGGTGTCCTCGCCGGCTGCCTCGTGGTCGTCTGGGGCCTTGTCTACACGGGCGTCTTCCCGCGCGGCCTCGGCGACTCCAACGGCATGTGGATCATCCTGCTCTCGCTGGTGATCTCCGCGCCGATCAGCTTCGTCGTGCTGCGCAAGGAGCGCGACCGCGCCTCGGTGACGGTCGTGGAGCGGGTGGACCGGATGAAGGCCAACCTGGAGGCCAACCGCTCCCAGGAGGACGAGGCGATCGACTCGGCCCACGCGCAGGGCCAGACGTCGTAAGGGAGTTGCTCCCGTCCGGGCCCGACTGAGGACCTGTCCGGCCGAGCAGGTCCTAGGCTGGTGTCATGGGTGCCGTGAAGACCAAACGGATGCCGCGTGCGGTCCGTGAGCAGCAGATGCTGGATGCCGCCGTGGAGATCTTCGGGCGGCGCGGGTACATGGCCGCGTCCATGGACGAGATCGCCGAACTCGCGGGCGTGTCGAAGCCGTTGGTGTACCTGTACCTCAACTCCAAGGACGAGCTCTTCACCGCCTGCATCCGCCGTGAGGCGGCGGCGCTGGTGGCCGCGGTGCGGTCCGGCGTCCGCACGGATCTGCCCGCCGACCGCCAGCTCTGGGACGGGCTGATCGCCTTCTTCGCGCACACCGCGGACCACCCGCACGCCTGGTCCGTGGTGCATCTCCAGGCCCGTACCCACGGTGAGACCTTCGCCGCCGAGGCGGCCGCGATGCGCGAGGAGATCGTCGCGTTCGTGACACAGCTGATCGCCGTCGCCGCCCGCGAGGCCCACCGTGACCCCGACCTCCCCGACCGTGAGGTCGCCGGTCTCGCCGAGGCCCTGGTCGGCGCGGCCGAGTCCCTCGCCACCTGGGCCAACACCTCCGACGGCGTCACGGCCCGCCAGGCGGCGACGACCCTGATGAACTTCGCCTGGGCGGGCCTGGGCAACCTGATGGAAGGTCACCCCTGGTCCCCTCAGGAGGGCTAGTGCCGCGGCAGGCAACGTTCGCCCCGTCGCGACGCCCGGCACGCACTCTCGCCGCACCGGCCGAAAGCCCAAGTACGTCCAGTACGAG
>NZ_JBFAKW010000026.1:0-90187 GCF_040655955.1 Streptomyces sp. NPDC050263
TGCTGTCGCGAGGGTGTCCAGGTTGTTCGTCACAAAACGATCATGGATGCCCTCGTTTGCGTCTCCGCAGGCACCCCTTGGAATTGATCATCTAGAAGACGTCGTCCGGTTCTTCCGGATCTGCGCTGCCGGGTACGTGGTCGGTGCTCATGGGGTCGCCTCCCTTCCTGTGCCTGACGGCTGTTTCCCTGTCCGGGTCCGGGTCCCTGTCCGTGTTCCTGGGGACCGGGGCCGCGTGGCCGCCCGGCGCAAGCTCCCCTCGGTGCCGGGCGGCGCGGCGGCCCCCGTCCGAGGAAGCCACTCCCCGCGGCCCGGGGACAACCTGTTGCCCCGGGCCCGGACGAGCCCCGACAGTGGTCGGACAAAGCCGGACACGTCCCACAGGCCGTGCCACCGGCTCACACAGCTTCGGGGGAGGACGAATGTCCGAGAGACAGAGCGGACACCATCGATGCCGTGAGGACGCCGATCCGAGGGCGATCACCTCGGTCTCGGACTTCGCCCACCAGTTGACGCAAGCTCGCCTGCGAGCCGGACTCACCGTGCGTCAGGTCGCCCGGGCGGTGCGGGTCGCGCCGAGCACGGCCGGCGACTACTTCTCCGGACGCCATCTGCCGCCGGTGCGGGCGCCCCACCTGCTCACCGCCATCCTGGCCGTGTGCGGCATCGAGGCCCAGGAGTCGCTGGACCACTGGCACGAGGCCCTGGTCCGGGTGCGGATGGCGCCGGGGCGGCCCCCGGCCGGCGCACCCGCCCCCTACCGCGGGCTCCAGGTCTTCGAGGAGGAGGACGCCGACTGGTTCTTCGGCCGGGAGGAGCTCACGGCCACGCTGACCGGGCGGCTGCGCCTGCTCGCCGGGTCCGGCGGTGGGCTGCTCGCCGTGGTGGGCCCCTCGGGCTCGGGCAAGTCGTCCCTGTTGCGGGCCGGGCTGATTCCGGCGGTCCGCGGCGGGGCGCTGACCGGCCCCGCGGGCGGGCCGGGCACGTCGGACGGGGTCGTCCTGATGGTTCCGGGCCGCGACCCGGCGGAGGAACTGGCGGCGCGGCTGCGGGAGTTCGACACCGGCGTCCCTCCCCTGACAGCGCAGCCGCTGGTGGTCGTCGACCAGTTCGAGGGGCTGTTCACCATGTGCGGCCGCCCGGAGGCGCGTTCGCGCTTCACCGAGTTGCTGGGGAGTCTGCGGCCCGGGCTCGTCGTCATCGGGCTGCGGGCCGACTTCTACGCGCAGGCCCTGCGGTTCCCGCTGCTCGCCGACGCCCTGCAGAACCGGCAGTTGGTCGTCGGCCCGATGACCCCCGACGAGATGAACCGGGCGATCACGGGACCGGCCCGCAAGGCCGGCCTGGAGATCGAGAGCGGCCTGGTGGAGCTGCTGTTACGGGACCTCGCGCCGCGCGCCTCGTCCGGCGGCGACGCCGACCCGGGTTCCGCCGCCCATGACCCCGGCGCCCTGCCCTTTCTGTCCCACGCCCTGCACGCCACCTGGCAGCGGGCCTCCCGCAGCCGGCTCACGGTCGCCGCCTACCGGGACAGCGGGGGCATCCGCGACGCCGTGGCGCACACCGCCGAAGCCGTGTTCGCCGAACTCTCCGACGTGCAGCAGGACATCGCCCGGCTGATCTTCCTGCGTCTGGTGCACGTCACCGACGACACACTGGTCTCCCGGCGGCGCGCGCAGCTGGGCGAGTTGCTCGACCGGGCCGAGGGAGCGCAGTCGGCGGAGCCGACGGCCGTCCTGGCCGCCTACGTCGAGCAGCGGCTGATCACCGCCGACAGCGACACCGTGGAGATCTCCCACGAGTCGCTGCTCACCGCGTGGCCCCGGCTGCGGGACTGGATCGGCGCCGACCGCGACGGACTGCGCGTCCATCAGCGGCTGACCGAGGCGGCGCGCAACTGGAAGGAGTCCGGGCGGGACGCCGGTCTGCTGCTGCGCGGCACATCGCTGGCGCTGACCGGCGAGTGGGCGTCCGACGCCGCACATCGCGACGCCGTCAACACCGACGAACGCGCCTTCCTCGACGCGTCGTCGCTGCACGAGGAGCAGGAGCGGCGGGCCGCCCGCAACCGCACCCGCAGACTGCGCCAACTGCTCGGCGTGGCGCTGACCCTGGTGATCGTCGCCTGCGCTCTGTCGGTGTACGCACAGCGTCAGCGGGACCGGGCGGACCGGGCCCGGACCGAGGCCGTGTCGCGTCAACTGGCCGCGGAGGCGGGCCGGATCGGCGGGCACGATCCCTCCGTCAGCGCTCAACTGGCGCTGGCCGCCTACCAGAGGGCGCGGACGCAGGAGGCGCGCGCACGGCTCATGGACTCCTCGGCGGCGCCCTCGGCCACCCGGTTGAACGGGTTCACCGGGTTGGTGCAGTCCGTGGCGCTCGACAGCGGGCGACGGCTGCTGGCGGCGGGGTCGTCCGACGGGACGGTCGGGCTGTGGAGCACCACGGACCGCACCCGGCCGCGGCGGCTGGCCCGGCTGCGCGTCTCCTCCCGACTCGCGGTCTTCGCGGTCGTGTTGAGCCCCGACGGGCGCACCCTCGTGGCCGGCGGCGGCATGGGGCTGCTGCACCGCTGGGACATCTCCGACCCGGAGCGGCCGAGCCCGCTGCCCGATCTGCCCGGCAGCCCGGACGCCACCGTCTACGCGCTGGCGTTCGCCCCGGACGGGCGGGGGCTGGCCGTGGCGGGCGCGGATCACACGGTACGGCTGTGGGCGGACGGGCGGACGGCGGGCACCGCCGCGCCGCCGACGGTGTTCCGCGGCGGTGACGACTACCAGCAGTCGGTGGCCTTCAGCCCGGACGGTGCGCTGATCGCGGCGGCGGGGCACGACGGGAAGACCCGGCTGTGGCGCACCGCGGGCACGGGCCGCGAGACGCCGATCGCGACGCTCGGCGGGTTCGAGGGGCCCGCGCTGGGGGTGGCGTTCAGTCCCGACGGCCGTTCGCTGGCGGTGTGCAGCCAGGACCGCACGACCCGGCTCTGGGACATCTCCGACCCCGTCCGACCCCGGGCCGCCGGCACCCCCGGGGGCAAGGCCACCAGCTGGCTCAACTCCGTGGCCTTCAGTCCCGACGGCGGCGCGCTCGCCATCGGGGGCAGCGACGACGCCGTCCGGCTGTGGGACCGTGACACCGACTACGTGACCACGACGCTGCCGCATCCGGGGGCGGTCACGTCCATGGTCTGGTTCGACCGGCAGACGCTGGTGACCGGCTGCGCCGACGGCGTCCTTCGCCTGTGGTCGCTGCCCTCCCCCGTGCTGACCTCGGCGCAGGGCGTCAACGCCCTCGCCTACAGCCCCGACAGCAGACTGATGGCCATCGGCACCCTGGAGCTCCAGCTCTGGGACCTCGCCCGGCATCAGCCGGTCGGCAAGGCGTGGAGTCCCGGGGCCGGCGCCTTCGTCCAGTCGCTGGCCTTCTCGCCCCGGGGGCGGACCCTGGCGGTGGGCTACAGCGACGCGATGGTGCGCCTCTTCTCCTACACCCTCACCGGTGATCTGACCCCGCTCGGTCCGCCGTTCCGGGTGGCGGACAGCGGCACCGTGGAGTCGCTGGCCTTCAACCGGTCCGGGACCGTGCTGGCCTCGGGCGCCGACGACGCCACCGTACGGCTGTTCGACACGAGCCGGCCGGACCGGGTGAAGGCCCTGCGCACGCTCACGGGAGCCACCGACGCGGTGCTGTCGGTGTCCTTCGCGCCGGACGGACGGCACGTCGCCGCCGGCAGCATCGACCGGGTCGTCCGCGTGTGGGCCACCACCGGGAAGGACACGCGGCCGCTGGTGACCCTGGGCGGGCCGACCGGATATGTGTGGTCGGTGGCGTTCAGCCCCGACGGACGGCTGCTGGCCGCCGGCAGCGCGGACCGCACGGTGCGGATGTGGGACACGAGCGACATCCGCCGTCCGGTACGGGTCGGCCCCGAGCTGACGGGCTTCGCCAGTTACGTGTACTCGCTGGCGTTCAGTCCGGACGGCAGCGCACTCGCCGCCGGCAGCACCGACTCCACCGTGTGGCTCTTCGACGTCACCGCTCCCCGGAGACCCGAGGTGCGCGCGGTGCTGACGGCCGCTTCCGGCCATGTCTACGCGGTCGCCTTCAGCCCGGACGGCGAGAGTCTGGCCGCCGGCGGCGAGGACCACACCGTACGGCTGTGGAAGACCGACACGGACGCCATCGCCCGCCATCTGTGCGAGTCGCGGGGGGACCCGCTCACCGAGTCCGAGTGGCAGCGCTTCTTCCCGTCGGCCACGACCGAACCGACCTGCGGGTGACCGGGGGCGGCGATCCGGCGTCAGCCCGCGAGTTCCGGGGGCAGCAGCCCGCCCACCGGAAGGAGATCGAAGAAGTCGTGCTCGGCCGCGGGCGCGTACCGCACGATTCCCGCGAAGCGGGGTTCGCGGACGGTGACCTGCGCGATCGCCTCGGGAGCGGCGTCGTCCAGCGACTCGCACACCGTGCCGTGCCAGTAGCCCGCGTCGTTCAGCGCGTCTGCCGTCCGCTCCGCCGGTATGCCGGCAAAGGACAGGTTCACCGCCAGGTACAGCCGCTGGACGCCCTTGTCGGCGCAGGCCCGCGCGAGCCGTCTGCCGGTGAGTCCCTCTCCGCCGCTCTCCCCCGGGGCGAACTGCGCCAGCATCACGAGCAGCGCGGCCTCGCCCACGCAGGGCCAGCTCTGGGTGAAGGAGAAGGCGCCCGGGTCCACCGGCTCCGGCTCACCGCTGTCCTGCGGCCCGTAGACGATTCCGGCGCCGGCGGACGCGGAGGCGGGCCGGACGCGGCCGTCGAAGTAGGCCCAGCGCCAGCCCTCGACCCGTCCGTCGGCGTTGCCCGCCTCCGCGCCCTGCGTCCACCCCAGCATGTAGCGGGTGTCGCGGACCCGCGGCGTGGCGGGCACGTCCGGCGGTGCGCTGATGCCCGCGTCATAGCCGTCCTGCCAGCCCCTGACCTCGACGGGCACCAGCACTGCGGGCTCGTCCGGAACCGGGTGGGGGTTGTGCTGGGGCATGACCGTTGTCCTCTCGTCAGTTCCAGGCCGTCACCGTGAGCCGGATGCGCGCGTCCTCGCCGAGGATCCTTGCGGTGGTGTCGGGCAGGCTGACGTCGGCGACCCACTCGCCGCGGTCGGGGTCCTGGTCCGTCAGGGCCGCGTTCGTCGGCACGTAGTCCCTGAGGGAACCGCCGATGACGGATTTCCAGGTGGCCCAGACCTGCAGGCCGCCGGCATCGGCGCCCACGTCGACGACGAGGATGTCGTCGAAGTCGGCCGTCTGCTCGACGTGGTCGCCGAAGTCGAAGAGACCGTCGTCGTGCTCCCGCAGCGACAGGATCCGCAGATGCAGCGCGTAGCGCATCGCGTCGGAGCCGTTGGGGCTGACCAGGTCCGTGTCCAGGAAGGTGGTCGCCAACGCGACTCCCCCGGGATCCGGTGCGGCGAACGGCAGTTGGACCGGACACCACTGGGCGCTCGTCCGCTCGTGCATCACGATCTGCAGACCGCGTATCGACAGGGTGACCTCCGCCTGCCAGGTGGTGTCCGCGGTCTCCTGCAACCGGTGGTCGACCAGCGCGGCGTGCACCTTGAGGTCGCCGAACAGGAACCGCCGAAGATTCTGGTAGCCCTCCTCGGAGTTGACGAGTCCGTAGCGTCCGCTGTGGCTGCGGTGCACATAGGCGCGCTGGGCGCCGGGGACATACGCGTTGTCGATCTGCACCAGCCCGTCGCTGCGGGCGCCGACCGCGGCGGACGACAGACCGTGCGCCACGTCGTAGTCCTGCGGATTCGTGCCGACCAGACAGAAGACCCGGCTGAGGGGGAAGGCGAACGGCTGCCCGTCGCCGGCCGGCATCACCCGGGGATCCCAGCCCTTCGGCGGCTCGTCGTCCTTGCCCGCGCCGGGCGTCAGGTACTGGTACATCCGCTCACGGCCGAAGATCTCGGCGCCGTTGATGCCGATCGCGTCCCGCAGCCGCTCCAGCACGCCGAACCCGAGGTCGAAGGTGATGCCGCCGTGCGGGGTGCCGTAGGTGAAGAGGTCGGCCACGCAGTCGGTGGGCTCGCGCCCGGCGTCCGGAAGGATCTTCTGGATCAGACAGCGGCAGATCAGGCCGCCCATGGAGTGGGCGACGAGATGGACGCGCGGGGCCCCGGACTTCGCGGTCACCTTGTCGATCAGCTCCAGCAGATCCCGGGCGGCGTCCTCCATCCGGAACTCCTCGGGCTTGGCCCCCCAGGTGCTCGCCGAAGGATCGTAGAAGCGGTGTATCCAGACGGTGTTGCGCGGAACCGTGGCCTGGGTGTCCAGGTAGACCTGCTGACTGCCCTCGACCAGGATCTGGTACTGCAGGTCCTTGTGGAGGCGCAGCAGCGGGCCTTCGAACTGGTAGAAGCCCGGTTTGTTCTCCTGGCCGATACGGATGTGCGTGGAGCCCGCGTTGAACCCGTAGAACGGGTCCGCGACCGCGCCGTCGATGCCCGACTGGCCGCCGGCGTAGCCGCGGACGTAGACGACGGGCAGCTGCTGGGATTGGGTCATGGCGTCCGCCCGGGGTCAGCACTCACCGACGCCCGGCAGCCAGGCGTCCGGGTGGTCGATGAAGATGTTGGAGACATATCCGCCGAGCGCGGGCACGAACGCCCACGCGTCGTTGCTGTGACCCGCCGTGTCGACCCGGTCGCCCCGGGCCTGGCAGGTCACCGTCACCCGGGTCGGCCCCGTCAGCACCGCCACGACCGCCGCGCCCAGACGGGGCTCCGCCCGTACGTTGACGCCGGCGCCCCAGGTGGCGAATTCGCCGTCCCCGCCTCCTCCGCCGCCACCGCCGTCCGGAGCCTCGCCCAGGATGGGCAGGCTCCAGCTCTGGGACTCGTCGCAGCGCGAGTCGGCCACCACGGACAGGTGGAAGTGCGCCTCGTGCGGGTTGGGGCCGCCGTAGGACCCCCACTGCCAGCTGCGGTTGTCGGCGATCCGGCGGTTGGCGATGACGTACTTGATCCGGGGATCGCGGCTGCCGAGCAGTTGGTCGGCGACCAACTGGATGTCGAGGCCGTGCGCCGGGTCGTGGGTGAAGTCCCGCGCGGTGACGATGCCGGGTCCGAACCACGGGTTGTGGTCGCTGTCGTTGCCCCGCGTCTGGTGGGCGGCGTCGCCGATGCTGCCGTCGGCCGCGATGCTGCGGCCCGGGAAACGCGTGTCGAGCTGCGCCTTGAGGGTTTCCAGGCTGTTCGCGACTCTCCAGGACATCGCGACCTCCAAGTGGGGAAGTGCGCACAGTGGGGAAGGGCGCTTCAGCGCCGCGGCCCAGGCTACGGAGCCGCCGTCAGCACGGCGTCATCCTGTCGTCACCGGCCAGGTCAGGCCCGCCCGACGGAGTTGCGGAGCGTGGCCGGCGGCCCGAAACTGAAGGCGGAGGCCTCCTCGACGCACGTGGCACGCCGCAGGCGGCACGCCCCGGCGTAGCGCCGGGCCAGAGCGAGGCGGTCAAGTTGGTGTCTCCTCCCCCACGGTTGCGGTTGCTCGGCCCGTTCCGGTTGGAACTCGGTGCCGAGACCGTCGAACTGTGCCGCAACGGCCAACGGCTCCTGGCGTTCATGGGCCTGCGGCAGCGCGCGTGCCGCACGGTCCTGGCCGGCACCCTGTGGCCCGAGGTCACCGAGGAGCACGCCAGGGGCAGCCTGCGCACCGCCTTGTGGAAGCTGCCGCGCACGGAGCCGCCGCTGATCGGTTGCTGCGGAGACTCGCTGCGGGTCGCGCCGGCCTTGTGCGTGGACGTCCACACCCTCACGCGGACAGCGCTCGGCGTGGTGCAGGGCCGCGGCATCGTGGCGCACGCGCCGCCGCCGCTGGAGCTGCTGCACGGCGAGGACCTGCTGCCGGGCTGGGACGAGGACTGGGTCCTGCTGGAGCGGGAACGCCTGCGCCAGCTGCGGCTGCACGCGCTGGACGCGCTGGCCGAGGCGCTGATCCGGCAGGGACGGCCGGCGCTCGCGATGGAGGCGGCGTGGGCGAGCGTCCGCGCGGAACCCCTACGGGAGAGCGCCCACCGGGCCGTCGTGTCCGCGCATCTCGCGGAGGGCAACCTCAGCGAGGCGCTGCGCCACTATCACGCCTTTTGCCGTCTGCTGAACGAGGAGCTGAGCGTCGAGCCCTCACCCCAGTTCACCCGGCTCCTCACGGAACAGCTCCCTCGGCGACGTTCCTGACGACAGTTCCCACGGATCAGCGGCCTCCAGGGCGTCGGCGCGGCGCTCGGTCCGGGCATGGGCTTCGTGCCGGTGACGCGCTCGGCCTCGCCGTCCCGTCGGGCATCTCCGCGAAGCGGAGCCGGTCGGCCGTCGCGGTCGGCCGGCATCGCCCTCGGCCGACGGCCCTGCGCAGACACGCCGAACCGGACAAGGACGCGGCTACTCGGCCTGTTCCTCCGCGGCCGCGCCGATCTCCGACGGAGTCGGGGCCGGGTCCGGCGAGGCCGCCGGCCGTGGCAGGACGAAGGTCCACAACTGGGTCACGCGCTCCACCGACAGCCAGTCACGGTCCTGCGCGCCCAGCACGTCGAACCCGGCCGTCGCGGCCACGATCGCGGTCGTCGCGGCGTCGGCCGACACGTCCTGCGCGAGCTCTCCCACGTCCTGCGCCTGCACCAGGAGATCGTGCACCCACACCCGCCACCAGTGCAGGATCTGGGCCCCGCCCTTGCGGGAGGGATCGCCGCTCAGCCGGAACCCCGCCCTGATCAGGGGATCGCCGACCATGGCCAGGAGCAGACCGCAGGAGGTGTGCAGGAGGGACTGGAGCAGTGTGTCGGCCCCACTGCGGCATCGCTCCGCCAGCTTCTCCGCGGAGTCCGCCGCCACCCGCTCCACCTCCCCCGCGAGGTCGCTCTTGCTGGCGAAGTGGAAGTGCAGTGCCCCGGTGCTCACCCCGGCCCGTCGGCTGATGGCGGGCAGGGAAGCCCCGACATAGCCCTCCGCGGCGAACACCTCGGCCGCCGCCTGGACGAGGGACCGACGTGTGCGCACCGCCCGTGCCTGCCTGACCATCACGACTTCCTCCCTCGGCCCGCACGGGCGACGGAAGACCGCGCCGCCCGCGCACGCCGAAACGTGGAGAGCATCCCACCGGTATCGCGCGAAGTAAACCGCACGTTCGGTATCTTTAGCGAAGCCGGACGCCCTTGCCGAACGCGCCCTCGATGAACGCGACTTCGATGAACGCGCCTTCGGCACGACGCCGCCGGACCAGGTCGGTCCGGCGGCACCCTCGGCGGCACGCCTCCCGGTCAGTCGTCCGCGGGCGCGAGCAGGACGGGCAGCGAGCGGTGACTGTTCATCAGAAAGCTCGGCAGCGGCTGGAGTTCGTTCGGCGGGCAGGCGAGTTCCATCCGGGGGAAGCGTTCGAAGAGCGCGGTGAACGCGCTCTCCGCCTCCACCCCGGCGAGCGGAGCCCCCATGCAGCGGTGGGGCCCATGGCCGAAACCGAGGCCGTCGCCGTCCTTGCGCAGCACGTCGAACCGGTCGGCGTCCGGTCCGTAGCGCTCGGTGTCCCGGCCGCCGGCCGCGAAGGAGACGAGGACGGCCTCGCCCTTGCGGATGAGCACGCCGTCCAGGTCGATGTCCTCGACGGCGAACCGCATCGGCGAGTACGCGCCGGGCGTGTGCACCCGCATGGTCTCGGTCACCACGTCCTGCCAGGACGCCCGCCCCTCCCGGACATGCTCCAACTGCTCGGGCCACAGCAGCAGCGCCCCCACCGCGTTGGTGATCAGGGCGGCGGTGGTGTCCTGTCCTCCGGCGATCATCAGGAAGAGGGTGCCCAGCAGTTCCTCCTCGCTGAGCCGGTCGTCCTGGTCGCGCGCCTCGATCAGCAACGACGTCAGATCGTCGCCGGGTTCGGCCCGCTTGGCCTTGACCAGCTCCGACAGCCGGACGAAGGCCTCCAGTCGCGCCGCCTCGATCTCCTGCCCGCTGATCGTCGTGCCGAACACCGTGTGCAGCGCCGCGCACAGGGCGTCGGTGTCCTCGCCCTGCGGCACCCCGAACAGCTCGCAGATCACCCGCATCGGCAGCAGCTCCGCGAACGAGGACCGCAGATCCACCGGCACGCCCGGCCGGGCCGCCGCCGCGAGCCCGTCGACGAGTTCGCCCGCGATCTGCGCGACGCGTGGCCGCATCGCCTCCGAGCGACGCGCGGTGAACGCAGCCGCCACCAGCCGGCGCAGCCGGGTGTGCGAGGCACCGTAGGCGAACAGCATGTTCTCGTTCACGACCCACGGATACAGCGGCCATTCCTCGGTGATTCTTCCCTCGATGAACTCGGGCCAATGCAGGCGAGCGTCCTTCGAGACCCGGGAGTCGGTGAGCAGCCGCTCCACATACCGCTGCCGCACCACCGCCCAGGCCACCACGCCCCCCGGCAACTCCACCCGGACCGCGGGGCCCTTGGCCCGCAGCATCGCCGCCTCTCCCGCGAGATCACGCCCCGTCACATCGAGGGCGTAAGGGCAGGCAGTCGTATCCATCGTCGTACTCCCTGGGGTCGTCTTGCACGCTTCGGCACTCGCACCGGCCCGGCGAACCGTTCACCCCACACCACTCCCCCCGTCACACCACCCCCAACCACCGCCCCACGTCAGCGGATCAGCCGCTCAGCCGGTCGGCGCTCAGCCGGTCGACTGGGGCTGCCTCGCCTCCCCGCTCGACCGCACGGCCTCCTCATAGACCCGCGCGCCGCGGCCCGGCGTCGTGTCCAGCTGCAACAGCACCCCCGGCACCGCGACCCCCGCCATCAGGTGCCGCTGGAGGTCCGCCACCCGCTCCGGCAGGTCCGCGTGCCCCGTCATGACCTTCGACAGCACCTGCACACCCGTGAAAGCCCCCACGAACATCCGCGCGGCGGCGGCCACATCGATGTGCGGCAGCAACTCGCCGCGCTCCTTCGCCCGCCCCAGCACCTCCGCGTTGCGAGCGATCCACCCGTTCATCGGCACCCGCCGGTCCAAGCCGTCGCTCGGCGCCCCCTGATCCACCGTCAACCGAACGCTCCCCTGCACCAGCGGATCGCCCATCCACAGCAGATGCGCCAGCACGAACGCCTCGTCCAGCCCCTGCTGGAGCATCAACTCCCGGGTCGGCACGGCCGGAACGGCCTCCAGCTGACTGGCGAGCACCGCCTGCGCGAGCTCCTCCTTCGAGGCGAAGTGGAAGTACAGCGCGCCCTTGGTCACCCCGGCTCGGGCGAGGATCCCCGCGATCGTCGCCGCCTCGTACCCCACCTCCGCGAACACCGCCGCGGCCGCGACGAGGACGGCCCGCCTCGTTCGCACGGCCCGTTCCTGCAGTGCCACGCCCCACCTCCGAGGTAGCTCCCCCGCGATTTCCGGCTCCGGAAAATATACCGACAGGTCAGTCTCCTGCCACCGCGTGGGGCGCGCGGCCCGCCCCCAGGTCACCGGAACACGGAGTACCAGCCATGCCAAACCTGCTCTTCCGGCGCAGACACCACTGAAATCCCGCCATCCGCGGCCTTACGGTTTGCCGATTTCTGTCTTGATAACAAAACCGGTAGGTCCGTATCTTCTGGCTCACTGCACATCCAGACATCCAGTTTCCGGATCTGCGACAAACGGGGAGAGGGTCCATGGCTCTTCTGGCATTCCACAGCGGAGAGCGCCCCACCGGGCCACACCACGTCGGCCGTGTCGAGCACGTCGACCACACCACCGAGACCGTCCGCGAGCTGACCCGGCTGCTGTTCGACCAGGACGGCGAGGGCGAGCGGGTCCACGCCCCCTGGCGCCGCCTCATCGCCGAGGACACCTTCCGCCACCGGCCCGGCCTCACCCCCGAGCAACGCGCCGCGCAGTCCTACACCTGGCTACGCCTGGTCAACGACACCCTCGAGGACCCCGAGTCCCTCGCCACCGACGTGGCCCTCCTCACCGCGCTGCACGAGTGGGCGGCCATCGTGGAGGGAGGCGGAGGCCTCACCACCGTAGCCAGCATCCATTACAACCTCTTCCTCGGCAGCCTTCTCGACCATGACGACGACCCCGTGAGAGACCTGACCGAGTTCACCGCCCTGCGACGCATCGGCACGTTCCTGTGCACCGAGCTCGACCACGGCAACGACGCGCCCGCGCTGGAGACCACCGCCCGCCTCGACCCCGCGACCGGCGGCTTCGTCCTGCACACCCCTCACCCCGGCGCCGCCAAGTTCATGCCCAACACCAGCACCCTCGGCGGCCCCAAGTCCGCGGTCGTCGCCGCCCGTCTCCTCATCGACGGCCGTGACCACGGCATCTTCCTCTTCCTGACGCCCCTGACCGACGGCGACGGTCCCCTGCCCCACATCACCGTCACTCCGCTCCCGCTGCGCCCGAACGCCCCCGTCGACCACTGCCTCACCTCGTTCGACCAGCTGCCCCTGCCCCGCCAGGCCCTCCTCCAGGGCGAGCACGGACGCCTGGGGCCCGACGACGCCCTCAGCAGCAACCTCGGCAACCGCCGAAAACGCTTCCTCGCCTCCATCGCGCGCGTCACCGCCGGGAAGCTCTGCATGAGCGCGGCGGCCGTCGGCGCCTCGCGGGCCGCGCTCGCCATCGCCGTCCGCTACGGCGACCACCGCCAGGTCAGCGGCACCCGGCCCGGTCAGCGCATCCCGATCAACACTCATCGCACCCACCACGGCCGACTCCTGCAGGCCGTCGCCGACGCCTATGCCATGACGTTTCTCCACCGCTCGCTCACCGCCGAGTGGATCCGCCACAGCGCCGAGGACCGCACCCGCCTCGAACGGCTCATCGCCCTCGCCAAGGCCTGGATCACCTGGCAGGCCCGCACCATCGCGCTGGAGGCCCGCGAGCGCTGCGGCGCGCAGGGGCTCCTGCCCGCCAACCACCTGGCCGGCTTCCCCGAGTACATCGAGGGGACCATCACCGCCGAGGGCGACAACCTCCTCATCACCACCAAGGCCGCCGCCGAGCTCCTGCACCACCCGCCGACGCCGCCCGCCGCCGACCCCGGCCCGCCGCACCTCACCAACCCGTACTTCCTGCGCAACCTGCTCGTCCATACCGAGCACGCCTTCCACGCCCAGGCCCACAACGCCCTGCGCAACGGCCCGGCCCACGACCCGCAGGCCCGCTGGAACACCGCCTCCGCGCCCGCCCTCCAGCGAGCCCACACCCACACCGCCCTCCTGGCGGCCGACGCCCTCCTGGCCGCCCTCGACCACACCGCCCACCGGCCGACCCGTCAGCTCCTCACCGAACTCACCACCCTCCACCTCCTCACCCAGCTCACCCCGCACACGGGCATCCTCCTCGCCGACGGGCACATCGCCCCCCACCACATCCACCAGCTCACCGCGACCGTCGACGCCCTCACCGACAGCCTCCAGCCCCGGCTCACCACCCTCACCGAGGCGTTCGACCACCCGCCCCAGTACCTCGACGCCCTCCCCCTCATCTCCGCCCGCTGAGCCGGCCGACCCGGGTGCGGCCCCGGCGGCCGCCGGTCCGCGTGCGCTACGGCGAGCAGGTGGTCACGGTCCGCGTGGCGATGGGCAGCGCGTGCCCGCTCGCGGATGCCCGGGCGGCGCGCGAACGCGCCGCCCGAGGCCGCATCCAGGGCTGGATCGTGCTCACCGTCGCCCGGGACCGAGCCGTCGCGGGCAGGCTACGGCTTGCGGCCCATGCCGCAGTAGGCGTCGACGGCGGTGGCGAAGTTGGCTGAATCAGCAGGGTCGGAACGCCACTTGGTCACCTGGACGATCCCGGGTTCCACCAGCTCCAGCCCCTCGAAGAAGCCGCCGATCTCGTCGATGCTGCGCACGTAGTAGGGCACGGCGCCGCTCGAGTTGTACGCCTCGGACGCGGCGATCATGCCCGCGCTGGTGGCCGTGCTGTCGCTGATGACCAGGTGGCTTCCGGACGGCAGGCCCGCCATGAGTCGCCGCACCAGATCGCGCGCCTGCTCGTAGTCGGCCACGTGGCCCAGCGTGTTGAGGATCATCAGGGCGACCGGCCGGGAGAAGTCGAGGGTGCCCGCGGCGGCTTCCAGGACCGCTTCCGGGTCGTAGAGGTCCGCGTCCAGATAGGCGGTCTTGCCTTCCTTCGTGCTCGTCAGGAGGGCGTTGGCGTGGGCGAGCACGACGGGGTCGTTGTCGACGTACACGATGCGGGCGTCCGGGGCGACGCGCTGTGCCACCTGGTGGGTGTTGTCGGCGGTGGGCAGACCGGTGCCCACGTCGAGGAACTGGCGGATGCCCTGCTCCCCCGCCAGGTAGGTCACCGCGCGGCCCAGGAAGTGCCGGCTGGTGACGGCGACGTCGACCAGCCCGGGGAAGATCTCCTTGATCTGGTCGCCTATCTCCCGGTCGACCTCGTAGTTGTCCTTGCCCCCGACGAAGTAGTTCCAGAACCGGGCCGAGTGCGGCTTCGACGTGTCGATCCGGCCGGGTGTTCCCACAGTCGCATCGGTCTGGGAGGTGGAGTCCGACACAGCAAAGCCTCCTGCACAGGTACGTTGATGATCAGGAGCACCAACCTAGGCGAACTTTCTTTCGGCGCAGGTGAGTTGAGAGCGCTTGCCATCGCCCGGCATGAGGTTTCGGCCACGTCGCAGGGCGATACGCGGCGGTCCCGACGGTCCGTGTCAGGTTGCGGTGTAGCCGAGTTGGCGCCGCATGTACGGGGTCATGAGGGTCTTCGCCTTGGCCAGTACGGAGGTGCGGCCGCCGAGCACCGCGCTCTCGCCGCCCGGCACCGGCAGCAGGGTCAGTCCGTCGGCCTGGCCGAACGGCACGATGAGCGGGGTGCGCTGGGCCGGCCGGTAGAGGCGGGGCTCCTTGCGGTGCCTGCCGGAATGGTGCAGCTGGGTGCGGATGTTGTGGGCGGCGAGGTCGGCCTGGGCGAGTGCGGCCGGGGTGATCTTGAGCTCGGTGGCGTCGTTGACGTCGCCGACCGCGAACACGTCCGGGCGGCCGGCGACCCTGAGCTTGCGGTCGACCTTGATGTGGCCTGCGGCGTTCAGCCAGTCGCCGTGTCCGGCGAGGCGCAGCCAGAGCGTGTTGGGCGTGGTGCCGGTCGCCCAGAAGGAGACGTCGGCGTCGATGATGTTGCCGTACGCGTCGCGGTAGGTGCCGAAGTCGTTGCCGGGGGACATGAACGAGTCGAGACGGACCTCCACGTCGTGGGACTCCAGCCAGGACAGCGCCTTGCGCCCGGCCCGCTCGCTGCCCGTGGAGTGGAGCAGGGCCTGCCCCGAGTGGGCGAGCGTGACCCGGGCGTCCGGCCGGGCGAGGCGTATCTCCGCGCTGAGTTCGACGCCGGAGGGGCCGCCGCCGACGACCAGGACGTGTTCGGCGGCGGCGATCTTGCGCTGGTGACCGGCGAACGACTTGACCGTCTGTTCGGTGGTGGTGCCCGTGAAGCGGGCCGGTTCGGGGTAGTCCGCGCCGGTGGCGATCACGACCACGTCGTAGGGGAGCCGCTCGCCCGTCGCGAGGACGACCTGCCGTTCGACGGTGTCGATGCGGGTCGCCTTGCCGACCACCATCCGGCCCTCGTGCAGGAGTCGGTCGTACGGGATGAAGGGGGTCATCGACCACTCGGGGCGCACGCCGGCGCGGAGGGAGGCGATACGGTGGAAGAAGACCTCTTTGCGGTCCACCAGGGTCACCCGGGCGGTCGCGTCCAGCCGTTTCGCCAGCCGGACGCCCGCGTAGCCGCCACCGATCACCACTACGTCGCCGTCGCGCACGCGCGTCTCCTGTGCATGGGGGAAGCGAGCGGCACGGCACGTGGGGTGCCTCGGCCACTCGAACTGCCGTTGAGCGTAGCGCTTGAATTCTCAAGTTTGCGTGGAACTATGTGGACGTTCCGTGAAGCCCTGCGCTGATAGGCAGCTCACACGTTTAAAACGCCGCGACGTCAGTTTCTGAGGTTGGCGTTGACGGCGGCCGTGACGACGCGGTCCCGTTCGGTCCGGGTGAACAGCGCCGTGGAGAGCCAGACGTCGGCCAGGGTGCGGACCGCGTCCACGAACCGGGCGGAGGTCGCGAACGGGGCCTGCCCCCAGAGGACGTCGAGGAAGGTCAAGCCGTCGCCGCGGGCGCGGTTCGGCACGCCCGAGTCGCTCGTGCCGAAGACGACGACCGGCTCCGCGCGCTTGAAGTAGGCGTGGTAGCGGGTGTCGTCCGCGATGTGGAAGGGGGCCAGGGTCAGGCCGTGCGTGGTGAAGTGGTGCGGGCGGCCCTCGGGGCGGATCGGGTCGGCGAGGTCGCCGCGCAGTGTGAAGTCCTTGTAGAACGAGAACGCCCGCAGGCTCGTCGCCTGACTCCGCGCGACCAGCAGGATCGGCCCGTGGAACAGGGACTGGACGGTCGGGTCGTCCAGGGCCCGTTCGACGCGCAGCCGGTAGGGGGCGGAGACGGTGACCCGGTCGCCGCGCTGCCAGGTCCGGCTCAGGGTGAGGTAGCTGCCGGGCACGGCCCGCGCCTGCAGCCGGACCCCGTTGACGGTGACCGTGAAGCCCGCCGTGGCCCAGGACGGAACCCGCAGCTTCAGATCGAGGCTGCCGCCGCCCTCACGGAAGGTCAGGGTGCGGACGCCTTCGGTCGGGTAGGCGCTCGTCTGCTCGATGACAAGGCCCCGCTCCGGCCAGCGCAGCGTCGAGGCGAGGTAGAGGTTGACGTACAGCGCGGTGCCGTCGGCGGAGCGGAAGTACACCGAGTCCTGGTACTTGGTGTGGTTCTCCATGCCGGTGCCGCCGCAGCAGGTGCCGGTGTTGTCGTACTCGCGCACCGCTCCCGGGCCCATGCCGACGAAGTAGGTGACCTCCGGGCCGGTCGTGCCGGCGGCGTCCCGGCGGGAGGCCAGGATGTGGTTGGTCAGGCCCCGTTCGTAGTGGTCCATGTAGGCGGCGTCCGGCTCGTGGAAGAACAGCTGCCGACTGAGCTTGAGCAGGTTGTACGTGGCGCACGTCTCGGCGTTGTCGTCGCCCAGGGTGGCCGCGACGGCCCCTCGTGCGCGGAACATCTCGCCCTGGCCCGTGCCGCCCAGGCTGTAGGTGCGGGGGCCCGCGACCATGCCCCAGAAGTTACGGGCCGCGGCCGCGTACTCCTCGTCCCCCGTGTGGTCGAACAACCGCAGGTAACCGGTGAACTGGGGGATGTGCTGGTTGGCGTGCCGGCCCTCCAGGACGTCCCGGTCGTCGACGCAGGCGTCCAGCAGCGCGGTGTTGTCGAAACAGCGGGCGGCGGCGAGGTGCTCCGGCCGTCCGGTCAGGGCGTACAGGTCGGCCAGCACCTCGTTCATCCCGCCGTACTCACCGGCGATGTAGATCGACCACATGCGCTCCAACTGGGCCTTGGGCAGCCGGCCGAGTCTGCTGTGCACCCAGTCGCCCATCTTCGACGCGACGGCGAGGGCCTGCGCGTTCCCGGCCAGGGAGTGCGCGTCCAGAAGACCGCGCATGATCTTGTGGCAGGTGTAGTAGGGCGCCCAGATGGTGGGGTAGGTCGTGTAGCTCTCCAACAGGATGAACTGGGTCTCGGGGTAGGCCGCCAGATAGCCGGGGTGGGTGGGCTTCGGCGTGCCGTGGTCCGCGAACGCCTGCTGGCAGAGAGCGAGTTCGGCCACGAGGTGGTCGAGCTTGGTCTTGAGGGCGACCTCGCGCGTGTCGGCGTAGGCCTGGGCCACGAGGGTGAGGAAGTGACCGGCGTAGTGGCCGCGCAGATTGCCGTCGGCGGTCTCCCAGCCGCCGGGCGGCCGGGCGCCCCGGGTGTCGAGCCCGGCGTTGGCACGGAATACGGCCAGGATGCGGTCGGCCGGGTAGTCGCGGGCGTAGGTGAGCATCAGGTCGCGCTTGCGGCGGAACACCCCGTCGCCGAGGGCGACCTGGTCGAGGGCGAAGGGCTGCACCGCCCAGGCGGACGGGGCTGCCGTCGCTGGAGCGGGTGTCGCCGCGTCGGGTGTCGCCGCCCGCGCCGCGGGGGCGGCGGCCGCTAGTGGGCCGACGGCGGCGCCGCCCGCGGCCAGTTTCAACACCTTGCGGCGGGTGGGGGGTTGGGACATCTTCGGACTCCGATCATCGGTCGTCGGTGCTCCCCGGCCGAGCGCCGCGCGTCGGCAGCCACACCCTCATCGTGGAGGGCCCGCGGTTGGCCCAGGAGTGGTACGGGACCAGGACGATCCCCGCGCGCTCGGCGGCCGGGGGACCGGCGGGGGCATCGAGCGGACGGTACGGCCAGGGTGCGTCGGACTGTGCGTCGTAAGCGATTGCGTCCCCGTCGACCACGACGGTGTCGTCCGGCCCGTCCTGCGGTGCGGTGGACGGGTCCGTGCGGATCGCGTCGACGTCGTGGCCGTCCGGGAGATCCACGGACTCGGCGCAGTACACCAGGGGCCCGCGCTCGACGGCAAGGGCGCCTCGCACGGCGTCGACGCGCGGGTCGGGCGCGGTCCAGCGCGGCCGGACCGGCAGGTCGAGGCGGATCTCGTCGCCGGGGCGGAAGACCTGGGTGACGGCGGCCGTGCCTGGGGGCGCGGTGCGGCACGATCCGTCGGGGGCGGTGAGCCGGGCGGTGCTGCCCCGTGTCCAGTCGGGGACGCGCAGGGACAGGGTCCACGGGTGGTCCGGGGTGCGCTCGACGCGTACGGTGACGCTCCCGCCGTGGGGATAGTCGGTGCGCACGCTCAGTGCGAGGCCGCCGGTGGCGATCTCCGCGTCGGCGTACTGGTGCAGCTGGATGCCGTGGTCGTCGGCCGTCGCCAGGTAGGCGGGGAGGAGGGCGAGGGTGCGGGCCACGTTGGTCGGGCAGCAGGACACCGCGAACCAGGGGGCGCGCAGGCTCGACTCGGCGCGCGGGCTCTCGGCGTCCGCGGGCGGCACGGCGCCGCGGCGGCGCCGGTGCAGGGTGTTGGCGTAGAAGAAGGCCCGGCCGTCCTCGGACGGGGAGGTCGCGACCACGTTGAACAGGGTGCGTTCGGCGAGGTCGGCGTAGCGCGGGTCGCCGGTGGCGAGCAGCAGCCGCCAGCTGAGCATCACGGAGGCGACGGCGGCGCAGGTCTCCGAGTAGGCGCGGTCGGGCGGCAGGACGAAGTCGTCGCCGAAGGCCTCGTCCCGATGGTGCGAGCCCATGCCGCCGGTCAGGTAGGTGCGCCGGGCGACCGTCGCCTCCCACTGTCGTGCGACGGCCGCGAGCAGGTCGTCGTCCCCGGTCTCCACCGCCACGTCGACCGCGCCGGCGGCGAGGTAGAGGGCGCGGACGGCGTGGCCGCGCAGCACGGTCGCCTCCCGGACGGGCAGGTCGTCCTGGTAGTAGGCGCGGCCGAACTCGGGGTCGGCGAGCGTGTGCCGGCCGCGGCGCTCGACGAAGAGCGCGGCCTGGTCGAGATAGCGCTGCTCCCCTGTCGTCCTGGCCAGTTCGACCAGGGCCGTCTCGATCTCGGGGTGTCCGCAGACGCCCTCGATGCCGTCCGGGCCGAACGCGGCGCACACCTGGTCGGCGGCGCGTCGGGCGATCTTCGCCAGCTCGCCCTCGCCCCGGGCGCGGGACTGGGCGACGCCCGCCTGGATCAGGTGGCCGTAGCAGTACAGCTCGTGGCCCCATTCGAGGTCGCTGTAGCGGTGCTGTTGGCCGGGGCGGCCGAAGGCGGTGTTGAGGTAGCCGTCCGGTTCCTGGGCGGGGGCGATGGTCTCGGCGAGTGCGGCCAGCTCGGTGTCGTGTCCGCCCGACCAGGCCATGGCCTCCAGCAGTTTGTAGACATCGGAGTCGGCGAACTCCCGTCCCCGGCGGTCGTGCCGGATGCGTCCCTCGACGGCGGCACGGAAGTTGCCGATCCAGCCGACGCGTTCCATCCAGTCATGGCAGTGGTCGAGGGTGGCGGTGGCGTTGGTGTGCCGACGGCGGGCCCAGAACCCTCCGGTGATCCGGACCTCGTCGAGGCCGAGCGGCCGGAGCCGGCCTCGGCCGGGTGCGACCGGCACGACCGGCACGACGGGTGAGACGGGTGAGACGGGTGAGACGGGTGAGCCCACGGTGTTCTCCTTCACGCTTCATCCCTTCAGGGCGCCCGACATGAAGCCCCGCACGTAGTGCCGTTGCAGCAGCAGGAAGAGGAGGAGGCAGGGCACGGCGAGTACCACCACCCCGGCTTCGGTGGCGCCGTAGTCGACGGCGCCCATGCTCTGTTGTCGCAGGTTCGCGACGGCCAGCGGCAGAGGCGCCTTCTGGCTGTCAGAGATGAGGATCAGGGGCGCGATGAAGTCGTTCCAGGCCGCGAGGAACGCGAACAGACCCACCGTGATCAGCCCTGGCCGCACGGCCGGAAGGAGGACCCTGCGCAGCGCGCCCGCCGTGCCGCAGCCGTCGACGAGTGCCGACTCCTCCAGTTCGCGCGGCACCGCCTCGAACGAGATCCGCATCATGAAGGTGGCGAACGGGAGTTGGAACATCGTCAGCACCAGGCTCAGCCCGAACAGCGAGTTCTGCAGATGCAGCCTTCCGAGCAGCACGTAGAGCGGGATGAGCAGGGTGGCGTACGGGACCATCAGGATGGCCAGGGTCAGCAGGAACAGCAGGTTCTTGCCGGGGAAGTCGAAGCGGGCGAAGGCGTAGCCGCCGAGCAGGGAGACGCCGAGGGTGAGGGCGACGGTGAGCACGGAGACCAGGGTGCTGTTGCCGAGGTAGCGCCACAGCCCGGCGTCGTAGTCGAGCAGCGTCCGGTAGTTGCCCAGGCCGTAACCGGTTTCCTGCGCGGTGCCGGGCTGTGCGCGAACCGACGCCCAGGCGTTCCACAGCAGGGGGAAGAGGAAGATGACGGCCAGTCCTGCGGCGACGACGTAGTAGGGCGTCCGGCCGAGGGCTCGGGTGAGCACCGGTGGCTCCTTTCCGCGAGAGGCGCGGGTGGCGCGGGTGGCGCGGGTCATGACTCGTCGGCGTGGCGCAGACCGCGGAACTGCAGGACGTTGAGCAGGAGCAGCGCGGCCAGCACAAGGATCGACAGAGCGGCCGCGGTGCCGAGGTTCATCCGCTGGAACGCCTCGCGGTAGATCAACTGCACGACGGTGACGGTGCTGTTGTCCGGTCCGCCCTTGGTGAGGACGAAGAACTGGTCGAAGGCGAGCAGCGATCCGGTGACACAGAGCAGCAGGGACAGCGCGAGCGAGGGACGCAGCAGCGGCAGCGTGATGGAACGGAAGATCTGGCTTCTGCTCGCGCCGTCCATGCGGGCCGCCTCGTACACCTCGTGCGGGATGCGCTGGAGGCCGACGAGCAGGATCAGCATGTAGAAACCGGCGAACTTCCAGACGATCAGGAAGACCGTCGACAGCAGGGCGGAGGTCGGCGTGCCGAGGAAGGAGACCGGGTCGTCGACGAGGCCGAGCCGCTCCAGGATGCTGCTGAGCGGCCCGGTGGTGGGGCTGTACAGACCCCAGAAGAGCAGGGAGGCGGAGGCGAGGCCGAGGGCGCCGGGCAGGAAGTAGACCGTGCGGAAGAAACCTGCGCCGGGGCGGGACTCCTGCACGAGCAGGGCGAGGAGCAGGGCCAGGCCGAGCAGGACGACCGTGACGATGGCGGTGTAGAGGAGCGTGAAGCGGACGGCGGGCCAGAACAGGGTGCTGTCGGTGACGTCGGTGTAGTTCTCGGGGGCGTTGCCGCCCTGGTCGCCCGCGAGCAGCGGCCAGTCGCTGAGCGACATCTGTCCGACGAGGAGGAGCGGCAGCAGGAAGAAGACGGCGACGAACACGGCGGTGGGGGCGGCGTAGCCGAGGCCCTGGAGCCTGCGCCCCAAAAGCGCGCGCCCCTCGACTCTCCGCCCCTGGAGTTCAGGGAAGCGCCGGTCCCCCATGTCAGTCGGCCAGCGAGGCGGTGACCGCCTTGTTGTCCTTGTCCACCGACGTCCCGTCGCCGAAGACGGCGTCGCGCATCAGGGACAGCCAAGGTCCGTTGGGGTCGTTGAAGGTCTGGCCGAACTTCAGGGCGTACGGGGTGCGGCCGTCCGCCACGAGCTGGTTGACGGCGACCAGGCGTGGGTCCGCGGCCGAGTACTTGTTGGACGCGAGGTCGGTGCGGGCCACGACGTCCTTGTGCGCGGCGACGACGTCGACCTGTGCCTCGTCGCCCAGTGACCAGGCGAGGAAGTTCCAGGCCTGGTCGGCCGATTTGCTGGTGGCCGAGATGCCGATGGCGTCGCCGCCGACGAAGGTGGACTTGCCGCCGTCGGGGCCAGGGATGGGCGCGACGCCGAGGTCCAGGTTCTTGGGCATCAGGCCCAGGGTGGTCGACGGCATGGGCATGACGCCGACCTTGCCCTTCGGGAAGACGCCGGTCCAGGTGGCGCCCGTCTCGTCGCGTGCGCCGGGGGCCACGATGTCGTCCTTCACCCAGCCCCGGTAGGTGTCGTAGACCTTCTTCGCGGTGGCCGAGTCGAGGTTCGCCGCGGTGCCCTCCTCGTTCAGCACGTCCTCTCCCCCGGCCCAGATGGACGGCCACCAGGTGAAGACGCCGCAGCCGCCGCAGTTGCCGCCGAAGAAGGTGCCGTCGACCCCGCCGCCCAGCGCGTCCACGGCCCGCGCCTGCCGGTCCCATTCGGCGAGGGTGGCGGGCGGCTTGGCGGGGTCGAGCTTCGCCTTGCGGTAGAGGTCCTTGTTGTAGAAGAGGACCGACAGGTCGAGGGTGTGCGGGACGACGTACTTCTTGCCCTCGTACGTGCCTGCCTTGATGTGCGACTGGGCCAGCTTGTCGGCGAAGGGCAGGGCGTCGATGCGCTCGGTGAGGTCGGCGAAGAGGCGGCTGGTGGTGTAGTTCGGCACGAACACCACGTCGGAGGCGAAGAGGTCGGGGAGGTCGCGGGAGCCGGCGGCCGCGCCGACCTTGGCCTGGTAGTCGTCGGTGGGGACGACGGTCAGTTCGATCTTGTTCTTGTGGCCCGCGTTGTAGGCGTCGACCAGCGCCTCGCTCTGCGGCCGGGTCGCCGCCCGGGTCCACATCGTGAGCGTGGCGCCGTCGTCGACGCCGGTGGCGTTCGCGGCTCCGCCGCCTCCCCCGGTTTTCGAGGCGCCGTCCGAGCCGCCGTCCCCCGATCCGCAGGCCGTGATCAGGCTCGCGGCGGCGAGGAGCGCGACGACGCCGGTGGCGAGCCGGCGGATGGGTCTACGTGGTCCGGTCGTGCTCCCCATGACGATCCCCCTACTGTGGGTTCTGCGACGGAAAGGAACCGAAAAGGCTTTCTGAAAGCTAGGACTCGGCCGACAGCGCGTCAATCCCCTTGCAGAGAACGGCTGTCGGGGATCGTCGTCCGAGCTTCGCCGAAACCTGTGAAAGCGTCTCCGGCGCACCTCTGCCGAAACATTTCGCGTACGGTTCATGCAGGCGACGTGAGACAGGAGACCATCCATGACACCGGCCGTCGGCCCCTCTCGTTCGCATCCCGCCACGCTCAGCGACGTCGCCCGGCTGGCCGGCGTGTCCATCGCCACCGCCTCCAAGGCCCTCAACGGCCGCAGCCAGGTGCGCGCCGAGACCCGGCAGCGGGTGATCGAGGCGGCCGAGCGGCTGGCGTTCCGGCCCAATCAGCTGGCGCGCGGACTGCTCGTCGGGCGGTCGGGCACGGTCGGTCTGCTCACCAGCGACCTGGAGGGCCGGTTCAGCATCCCGATCCTGATGGGCGCCGAGGACGCCTTCGGCGCGGGCGAGGTCGCGGTGTTCCTGTGCGACGCGCGCGGCGACGCGATCCGCGAGCAGCACCATGTCCGCGCGCTGCTCGGGCGCCGCGTCGACGGTCTGATCGTGGTCGGCAGCCGCACCGACCCGCGGCCGTCCCTCGGCCGTGAACTGCCCGTCCCGGTCGTCTACGCGTACGCGCCGTCGGACGATCCGGCGGATCTGTCCATCGTCCCCGACAGCGTCGACGCCGGCCGGATCGCCGTGGAACACCTGCTGGCCTGCGGCCGGACCCGGATCGCGCACATCACCGGCGACCCCGGGTACCTCGCGGCGCAGGAGCGGGCCGAGGGCGCAGCGGCCGCGCTCGCCGACGCCGGTCTCGCCCTGGTCGGCGAACCGCGGTTCGGGGCCTGGTCGGAGGGGTGGGGCCGGGCTGCCACCGCCCTGCTGCTCGACCGGCACCCGGACGTCGACGCGGTGCTGTGCGGCAGCGACCAGATAGCCCGTGGGGTGATGGACGTGCTGCGGGAGCGCGGGCACCGGGTGCCGGAGGACGTGGCGGTCATGGGCTTCGACAACTGGCAGGTCCTGACCGCCGCCTCGCGCCCGCCGTTGACGAGCGTCGACATGAACCTGGAGCAGGTCGGGCGCGCGGCCGCGCACGCCCTGTTCACCGCGATCGGCGGGGCACGGCGCTCGGGGATCGAGACGGTGCGCTGCCGCGTGATCATCCGGGGATCGACGGCGCCCCTGTCCTGAATCCGGCCGTCGGCTCTCTCGGGCGGCTTTCTCGGGCGGCGTCTCGCGCTCTCTTGACACTTCATCAGCCCGCTCCTACGTTGCGAAAACCTTTCAGGTCGGTTTTCTGCTGCGCATGTCTGTCAGACATCTGCCGTGTCAGAGACCTGCCGTGTCAGGCACATGCCATTGCCCCGCTCGCCGTCAACCCTGACAGGGAGCACCTCATGAAGCGCCTCCTCGTCGCACTCGTGCTCATCCTCTGTTCCGTCTGTTCCGTGAGCCCGGCCGCCGCCGCGCAGACCATCGGGTTCCCCACGTTCACCGGCCCCGCCGCCCCCGCCCCGCCCGTCGCCTACACGCCCGGCGACATGATGCGGAGCATCTACGACGCGGAGAGCTCGGGAACCGATTTCTGGATGGACCGGCTGCTGGCCCGCTCCGGCGACGACCCGGCCGGGCCGTGGCTGATGAGCCGGGGGCGCGCGGTCTTCATGAAGACCCACAACCCCGCCGTGCTCGGCTTCGGCGGTCAGGTCGCCTACTGGGAGAGCATCAGCAACAACAACGCCTACACGGTCGGGATCACCCCGGGCGCCTTCACCGAACAGGTCGCGCAGCGTCGGCAGGTGCCCAGTCACTGGCAGAGCGTGCACACCAGCGGCTCGATCACGGTCACCCAGACCAAGTTCATCACCGACGACAACGTCGCCGTGACCAACCTGTCCATCAAGAACAACGGCACCGGTTCCAGCACGCTGCAACTGCGGGCCACCTCGCCGTACGCCACCTCCGGCAGCGGAGCCGAGCTGACCGGCCAGGTGAACGCCTACAACAACCTCACCACCATCCGGCCGAGACTCACCGGCGACGGCTTCAGCGTCTCCGGCGGCGGCCTGAACCGCTCGGTGACCGTCGCCGCCGGAGCCACCGTGACCGCCAAGGTGGTGATGGGCTTCGTCACCGACGAGATCCCCGAGTCGCTCACCGAGTACAACGCCTACGCGGGCTACTCGGGCGCCACCGCGTTCGCGACCCACGTCAGGGCCTACAACCTGTGGTGGGCGCAGAACGTGCCCTACATCGACGTGCCCGAGCCGGCCATCAAGAAGAACGTCTACTACCGCTGGTGGCTGATGCGCTTCAACAACCTGGACGCCGACATCCCCGGGCAGACCTTCCAGTTCCCGACGTCCACCGAGGGCGTCCTCGGCTACAACAACGCGATCGCGCTCACCCAGCCCATGCACATCGACGACCTCAAGTACCTGCGCAACCCGGCCTACGCGTACGGCGACTGGCTCAGCGCCGGCCAGACCTCGAAGGGCGGCCGGTTCCTGGACAACCCCGGGGACCCGGAGAACTGGTCCAACAGCTACACCCAGTACATCGCCGAGGCGGCCTGGAAGAGCTATCAGATCCACGGCGGACAGCCCGCGATCGCCGGCAACCTCGCCCGCTACGCCGAGGGCGACGTCAAGGGACAGCTCGCCTACTACGACCATGACGACAACAAGCTCATCGAGTACGACTGGGGTGCGCTGACGGGCAACGACGCCGACGCGGTCTCCTTCCACTGGAAACCCGGCAACATGGACCGCGCCGAGTCCGCCTACCAGTACAGCGGCGCGCTCGCCGCCGCCCAGGCCTACGAGGCAGTGGGCAACACGGCGAAGGCCACCGAGATGCGCACGCTCGCGACGCAGATCAAGGACGCCATCGTCAACGTGCTGTGGAACCCGAGCCGGCAGCTGTTCGAGCACCGGCTGAAGTCGACGAACGAGTGGGTGCCCTGGAAGGAGATCAACAACTACTACCCGTTCTCCGTCGGAGCCGTCCCCGACACCACTGCCTACAAGCAGGCGCTGCGCCTGTACGACGACCCGGCCCAGTACCCGGTCTTCCCCTTCTACACGGCCAACCAGGCCGACAAGAAGGCGGCGGCCGACGCCGGGAACCCGGGCTCCAACAACTTCTCCACCATCAACTCCACCGTGCAGTTCCGGCTCTACTCCTCCGTGCTGCGCAACTACTCCAACTCCTGGATGAGCGCGACCGACTACAAGAAGCTGCTCTACTGGAACACCTGGGCCCAGTACATCGGCGGCAACACCCAGTGGCCCGACGCCAACGAGTTCTGGGCCGACTGGAACGGCACCGGCATCGACTACCGGTCCTGGATCCACCACAACATCCTGGGCAGCAGCAACTGGACGGTGATCGAGGACGTCGCCGGGCTGCGCCCCCGCAGCGACGCGAAGGTGGAGCTCTCCCCGATCGACATCGGCTGGAGCCACTTCACGGTCAACAACCTCCGTTACCGCAACGCCGACCTGAGCATCGTCTGGGACGACCCGGCCGACGGGATCGTCCGTTACCCCGGCGTCCCGGAGGGCTACTCGATCTACGTCAACGGCAACCGGGCAGCGACGGTCGGCTCGCTGGTGCCCTTCACCTGGGACCCGGCCACCGGTGACGTCACCACGAGCGGCACAGTCACCCACCACACCGCCGTCGCCGGACTGCAGGCCCCCAACCAGGTCGTGCAGAGCAGCCCGCGCATGGTCGACATGCTCGCCAAGGCCGGCGTCGACCTGACCGCCGACCTCACCAACCTGGCCACCGGGGCGACGACGTCCGCCTCGTACACCGGATCCGGGAGCAGCGCGTCCGGCGCGGTGGACGGCTATCCGACGAACGAGCCGTTCTGGGGCGCCGGCGGATCCGCCAACAGTCAGGACTGGTACGAGCTGAACTTCGGCGCGGCCCGCACGCTGAACGAAGTACGCCTGTACTTCAAGGACAGCCGCCCGGCGAGCACCGCCTACCGGGCCCCGTCCGCGTACACCGTCCAGTACTACGACGGCAGTTCCTGGGTGGGCGTACCCGGCCAGACCAAGAGCCCTGCGGCGCCACGGGCCAACTACAACCTGGTGCAGTTCCCGGCGATGAACGCCCAACGCATACGGGTCCTGGCCACCCACGCCTCCGGCGCCAAGACGGGCCTCACCGAGGTCAAGGTGTTCAACCGGGGCGGCGTCCAGCCGCCCCAGCCACCCGCCGACCAGGCGACGTCCGCGACCGCTTCGGCCTCGTACACCTCCCCCTGGGAGAGCGTCGCCGCGGTCAACGACGGCATCGACCCGCCGTCGTCCAACGACACGGTGAACCCGCGCTGGGGGACCTGGCCGGAGACCGGCCAGCAGTGGGCCGAGCTGACCTGGCCGACCGCGAGGACCCTGAACAAGGCCGAGGTGTACTTCTTCGACGACGACCAGGGCATCGACATGCCGGCCTCCTGGAAGCTCCAGTACTGGAACGGCAGCGCCTACGTCGACGTACCCGGCGCCGGCGGCTACCCGCTGGTCAGGAACCAGTACAACACCGTCGGCTTCACCGCCACGAGCACCACACGACTACGGGTGCTGCTCACCGGCAACGGCGCCGACTCCGTCGGCCTCCTCGAAGCAAAGGTGTACGGACCGTGACCCGTTCCAGATGCCTGTCCGCACTCATCGCCCTGTGCACCGTGGCGGTCGCGTTCCTCGTGGTGCCGCCCGCCTCTGCCGCCGTCGCCTTCACCTCGACGGGCGTGAACCAGAACGGCGGCAACTGCCTTGACCTGCCCGGCAGTTCGACGACCAACGGCACTCAGCTCCGGGCCTTCGTCTGCTCCTCGGGCGCGAATCAGAGCTTCGGCTACACCCTGGTCTCCGGGACGAGCGACACCTACACGGTCACCGCGCAGTCCGGTCAGTGCATCGACGTCTACGGGGCGTCCACGGCGGACAACGCGGCGATCATCCAGTGGCCGTGCCACGGCGGCACGAACCAGCAGTGGCGGCTCGTTCCCGTGACGGTCTCCGGAACGGACAAGACCTTCAACCTGGTCTCCGTGAGCTCGGGCAAGTGCGTGACGCCGAGCGGAGGTTCCTCGGCGTCCGACACCGGCCTGGTGCAACTGCCGTGCGCCACGGCGAGCGGCAGGGTGTGGCGGCTGCCCGCCTTCAGCGGCGGCGGCACGAGCCCGCACACGTTCACCAACCCGCTCTCCCAGCACGGCCCGGACCCCTGGCTCACGTACTACGACGGGTACTACTACCTCGCCACGACGACCTGGAACTCGACGGTCACCATGCGCAAGGCGAGCACCCTGGCAGGGCTGGCCACGGCGACCGACCAGGTGATCTTCAACCTCACCCGGCCCAACGGGGCGGGCACGATGTGGGCGCCGGAGTTCCATCTGCTCGACGGCCCGAACGGCAAGCGGTGGTACTTCTACTACACGGCCGGGCGCGAGCCCTACGACCTGGGCACGCAGCGGATCCATGTGCTGGAGAGCGCCGGCCTCGACCCGATGGGGCCGTACAGCTTCAAGGCCGACCTGCTCGACCCGACACAGGACAACACCTGGGAGCTGGACCCGGGCATCCTGCAGCTCAACGGCCGGCTGTATCTGCTCGGCACCTTCTACAACGGCTCGCAGCCGATGTTCATCCGGCCGCTGTCGAACCCGTGGACCGCGAGCGGCACCCGCCGCGTGCTGTCGACCCCGAGCTACAGCTGGGAGACGGTGGGCGGCGCGGTCAACGAGGGCGCGGAGGTCCTGCAGCGGGGCGGCAAGACGTTCATCGTCTACTCCGCGAGCCACTGCTCCACGCCCGACTACAAGCTGGGCATGCTCACCTACAACGGCGGCGACCCGCTCAATTCGGCCTCGTGGGTCAAGTCGCCCAACCCGGTGTTCCAGCGCTCCAACGCCAACGGCGTGTACGGCCCCGGCCACAACGGCTTCTTCAAGTCGCCGGACGGGACCGAGGACTGGATCGTCTACCACGCCAACAACTCGGCGGGCGGAGGCTGCGACATGAACCGCACCACCAGGGCGCAGAAGTTCACCTGGAATGCGGACGGCACTCCGAACTTCGGCACCCCGGTGGCCCTGGGCGTCCCCCTCACCTCGCCGTCGGGCGAGTAGCGCGAGCGGGGGTCGTCCGTCAGCGCAGTCCGGCGAGGAACGGTGCGACGGTGTGGATCAGCGTGTTGTGCGCCGGGGCGGCGAACTGCGGGTCGAGGTGGTTCATCCCGTCGTCGGTCTCGTGGACGGTGCGGGTCATGGGCACCGTGCGCAGCACACGCCACAGCGGTCACCCAGTCTGGTCCCCCAACAGCAGCCCGGGACTTGCCGGTCGGGGAACCGAGGTCGCTTCGACAGCGGCTCCGGCCGGCTTGCGGATCAGGAGCAGCGCCGCGTCGTCGTGCAGACGGCCGCCGACATGCGCCAGCAGTTCCTCGTGGATCGCGCCGAGCGTGCGGGCCGGCTCGTCGCAGAGGTGACGCGCCAGTCCGTCGACGAGCGGGTAGAACTCGCGGTCGCGGTCGCGGGCCTCGATGACGCCGTCCGTGTACAGCAACAGCTGGTCCCCGTCGGCGAAGGGCAGCACCTGGAGGCTGGGGGTCTGGTCGGTGAGGGCGCGCAGGCCGAGGGGCGGTGCCGGATGCGGGGTCTCCACCGCTGTGATGCTTCCGGCCGCCCGCATCAGCAGCGGGGGCGCGTGTCCGCAGTTCACCATCTCCAGCTGCCCGGGCCGCGGGTAACCGGCGACGACGGCGGTGACGAAGTCGTCGGCGCCGAGGTTGCGGGCCAGGCTGCGCTCGATCCGGTCGACGACGGCGAGGAGATCGGGCTCGTCGTAGGCGGCCTCGCGAAAGACGCCGAGGACGAGTGCGGCGGTCCCCACGGCCGGCAGCCCCTTGCCGCGCACATCGCCGACGATCAGCCGCACGCCGTAGGGGGTGGGCAGCAGTGCGTAGAGATCCCCGCCGATCCGGGCCTCGGCGGCCGCGGCGCTGTAGCGGACGGCCACCTCGAAGGGACCGACCGTCGCCGGCACCGGCTTGAGCAGCGCCTGCTGGGCGGCTTCGGCGACCGACCGGACGGCCGCGAGCACCCGTTCCCGGCGCGAGCGCAGCCCGGCGGCCAGGGCACTGGCCAGGGTGACGGCCGTCAGCGCGGCCAGCACGGCCAGCAGCTCGGGGCCGGGAGCGTCGTCCCCGATGCCGAGGGCCGCGCCGAGTCCGGCGGCGAGGAGGCCGACCCAGAGGACACCGCGCGGCCCGTTGGTGGCGGCGGCCAGCGCGGGGCCCGCCGCCAGCAGGGGCAGCCAGATCGTTCCCGCTCCGCCGAGGAGGTCGACGAGCACGATGAGGAAGACGATCAGGACGGGGAGGACGGGGAGCACCGGCAGGACGGCGCCCGCCACTCGGTGTCGGTACAGGTCGTGGTTCCGGGCCTGACTCATGCTTCGTCCGCAGTCCTCATCTGTGCGCCGGGGCAATGTCGAAATGTCCGTTTCATATAGGAAAGCGGATCGCCTCGGGTCCTTACAAGGATCAGATTTTCAGATAGTGAACGATCACCCGGTGAGCGAAAGACCCCTGGTCACGCGGCTCGCGGTCGGGATCAGTCGGGCCCGGATCTGCTCCAGCCGGGGCAGCCGGTCCGCAGGCAGGGACACGCCGAGCGAACCGAGGGTGTCACCGCTGTAGACGGGGACGGCGACGCAGACCGTCCCGAGGGCGTACTCCTCCAGGTCGGTGACGGCCGGGGCCACGGGCGAGGAGTCCAGCTGCCGGAGCAGTACCGGGGCACTGGTGATGGTCTTCGGCGTGAGGTCGGACAGGCGGTGCCGGGAGAGGTAGTCCTGGCGGGCCTCGTCGTCCAGCTCCCGCAGGACGGACTTGCCGAGCGCGGTGGCGTGCCCGGCGTCCTCGAACCCGACCCACAGGTCGACGCGGGGCGCCCGGGGGCCGTCGACGATCTCGGCGACCCGGATCTCGCCCTCCTCGTAGAAGGTGAGGTAGGCGGCGGTCGCGAACTCGTCCCGCAGCGCGGCGAGCGTGGGGCGGACCCGGCTGAGCAGCGCCTGACCACGGCTCGTGGTGTGCAGGGACTGCAGCCGGTCCCCCAGGATGAACCCGCCGTCCGGGAGTTTGCGCAGGTAGCCGTCGTGGACCAGGGTCCGCAGCAGGTGGTACGTGGTGGCCAGGGGCAGCGCCGTCTCACGTGCCAGCTGCTTCGCCGGCGCGCCGTTTTCGTGCGCGCTCACCGCCTCCAGCAGTCGGAAGGCCCGCTGCACGGAGCTGATGAGCGTGGGGCCGTCCCGCGCACTCATACGACCAGCGTGCGCCGCCCGCCCGACACAGGCAAGGCGCGGGACGCCGGACTTCGGTGACGCCGGGTAACGGCCGGGTGACTGCCGCGTCACCGCGGGGACCGACGCGTCAGTTCCTCGTCAAGGGCCGGGGCGGAGCCGATCAGGGCGAGGTGGGTGAACGCCTGCGGGAAGTCGCCGAGTTGCTCGCCGGTGGGGCCGATCTCCTCGGCGAAGCCGAGGCCGAGAAGGTTCTGCGCCCAGCGCTCCGCCACCACAAGGATCACGCCCTGCGGGCGGCACAGCACGTCGGGCCACGAAACCCCCGGCCCCGTGCGTCGCCTCCCCCCACGGGGGAGGCAGGATGGGGGCATGAGCGTAGTCAAGATCAACGTACTGACCGTGCCGGCCGAGCAGCGGGAGACCCTCGAGAAGAGGTTCGCCGCACGGGCCCACGCCGTGGAGAGCTCCGACGGTTTCGAGTGGTTCGAGCTCCTCCGCCCGGTCGAGGGCACCGACGCCTATCTCGTGTACACGCGGTGGCGTGACGAGGAGTCCTTCAAGGCATGGCTGGACGGGCCGATGAGGGCGGCGCACCGGGGCGGCGCGGAGGGCGAGCAGGCCGAGCCCGCGGCTTCGGGCTCGACCCTGTGGTCCTTCGAGGTGGTGCAGCAGGCGGCGCCGAAGGGCGAGCAGGCCCCCTGAGGACCTGTCCGGATCGGTACGACGATGTGGTTGACGTTGACGAACAGGCCGCCCAGGAGCGCGATCTCCACGAGGCGACGGCCGCGGAACTCGTAGTGGGCGACGACGTATGCCGCCGGCCCGGTCACCGCCATGACGAACACCAGGCCCAGCAGCGTGACGAGCGGCGAGGTCAGGAAGTACCGGCCCATGTGCGCGGTGACGAACGCGTCAGAGCAGTTCTGGAAGTGCAGGCTCTTCGGGCAGGGTCCAGGGGCTGCCGAAGAACTCCCCCTTCTGTTTGAGCGAGGCGAGCAGCACCCAGGCGACCGGCACGGCGATGGCCAGCGCGAGGGCGAGGGCGAGGGTGTGGGTGAGCAGCCGGGCGGGGCGCGGACGGCCGGGGCGTGGGCGGGCGGCACGCTCAGATCGGGCCGCAGGTCACCCTGTACTGCCCCGCGCCGCTGCTGCGGGCGGGCGAGAACACCGTGACCGTCCTGGAACTGGAACGGCTCGGCGGGGTCCTGGAGTTGCGCGACCGCCCGGAGCTGGGACCGCCGCAGGAGTACGTGGAGGAGTTCGACTGACGCGTCTCTGCGGTGCCGTGCGGCCGTCGCCGTCAGTTCGGGGCCGGGGCGAGCACCACGAAGTCCGCCTTGGACGGGTCGAGGCAGACGGCGAGCCGGCCGACGCCTTCCGCGTCCTCCGGTCCCATCTGCACGGTGCCGCCGTTCCCGGTGACAGCGGCGACCGCGGCGTCGCAGTCGGTGACGGCGAAGACCGGGTGCCAGTACGGCCGCCCGTTCGCCAGGGCGAGGACTTCCTTGCCGACCTGCATCAGGCCGCCCTGCATGCGCGCCTCGGGCGCCAGCCCCTCCGGGGTGATGAGCGTGTACGCGCCACCGCCGCCCGGCATGTCCATGTCGCTGTACTCCCAGCCGAGGACAGCGCCGTAGAACTCCTTGGCGGCCGCGGCGTCGCTCGTGTACAGCTCCGTCCAGGACAGCGAGCCCGGCTGGTCCGCCAGCTCGAAGCCCGCGTTCTGCCCCGGCTGCCAGACGGCGAACTGGCCGCCGAGCGGGTCGCTGTACTGCGCCATCCGGCCCCACTCGCCGAGGTCCCTCGTCGGCACCCGCACCGTGCCGCCCGCCCGCTCGACGGCCCGGGAGGCGGCGTCCGCGTCCGTGACCCGGTAGTAGATCATCCAGGCGGAGCGCGCACCCTCCTCGGTGAGCTTGCCGAGTCCGGCGACGACCTTGCCGTCCTTCCGGAACATCCCGCCTTCCATGTCCTCCCCCACGCCCTCCATCTCCATGGGCTCGTACTCCCAGCCGAGCACCGCGCCGTAGAACGCCGCGGTGGCCGGGACGTCGGGGGCGCCGAGGTCCAGCCAGCAGGGGGCGCCGGGGGTGAGGTCGGTGGTGATCACGACGGTTCCCTTTCGCAGGTGCTGTGTGTCACCAGCCTGACACCCGACACCGCCCGTCGCGCGTCGGCGGACTCCACCGCGTACGGCCCGCCGCCCACTGCCCGTCCTCAGGTCACGGACAGTCCGTAGGCACGGTCGAAATGCTGGGCCACCAGGTGTCCGGCCCCGTCGCAGGAGAGCTGCCAGTCGTTGACGCCGGTCTCTCGGCCGTCCGTGAAGTTCCACAGCAGGCGGCCGGAGGCGAGGTCGATCGCGTAGAAGCCGTTCTTGTTCTCGAAGGCCGGGACGTAGAGGTTGCTCGCGCCCACCGCGATCGGGTTGTCGACGTTGAGGCGGGGCGTCTCGCAGAACCAGCGCCGGGAGCCGTTGGCCGCGTTGAAGGCGTAGACGCCGTAGGGGTCGGTGCCGGTGGCGTAGACCGTGTTGCCGACCGCCCCGAGGGAGGCGTACATGCCACGCTCGGCCTTGGTCGACCAGCGGGGCTTCCCGGTGGTCAGCTCCAGGGCGAGGAGCTCGGAACCGATGGCGAAGACGGTCTGGCCCAGCACCGCCAGACCCGGCCGCAGGTCGTAGCCCACCTGGCGCCGCCAGCGCAGGCTGCCGCCTTCCCGGCTGTCGCGGACCGAGACATTGCGCAGTCCGTCGGCGTAGACGAAGTACTGGGAGCTGATGACGGGCTTCAGCGCAACGCCGACGTCCTCCGGGTCGATCGGTATGACGAGGGCCTGGCGGGCCTTGAGATTGACGCCGAAGACCGCGGCGGTGGAGGTCGCGACGCCCTGCTCCGCCGACCGACGCTCCAGACTGGCCCCGAGGACCAAGGCGACGGAGCCGTCATAGCTGCCGAATAGCTGATCGAACTGGTAGTCCTGGCCGAAGTCGAGGGTGAACCGCTCGGCGCCGCTGGCCACGTCGACCCCGATCAGGGTCGCGCCGGTGCCGAGCGCGACCGCGGCGCCGTTGGTCAGCACGACGGGGGTGGGCGAGAGGCTGATGCCCTGGTAGACCCACTTGGGCTGCGTGCCGTTCTTCACGTCGAGGCCGATCATGTTCCCGGGGCGGGTCTTCAGCAGGGCCGTGCCGTTGCTGAAGACGGCCGGGGCCTGCAACAGCGGGCCGCCGTAGTAGACCCAGGTCGGCTCGGGGGCCGGGCCGAGCGGGCGCACCGTCTGTCCGTTCTTCCTTCTCCGGGTGACCAGGGCCGCTCCGCCGGCGAGGGCGGTGGCTGCGGCCGCGGCGAGGATCACGCGCCGGGCGACACCGGAGTGGGTGGGGGCGCGGTGGTTCACGGGTGCGGCGGAACGTTCCGCCACCGCCTCTTCCGGGACCGAGAAGGACTCCCCCACCGACGACTCGGAGACCTCGCCGACGGTGGGCTGCCCCACGTCGGCGGTGCCGACGGCGTAGGTGCCGACGCCGCCCGTTCCGCCGGCGCACCCCTCTCCGGCCCCGCCGTCGGCTGCCGTTCCGTACGCGGACCGCCCCTTGGGCGTGCGACCCGCGTCGGACCGGCCCGACGCGACCGGCTCCGGGACGGATGCCTCGGCGTACGCCGACACAGGCGCCGGGGTGGGGGTCGACGCGGGCGCCGGGGCGCGGGTCGATACGGAGACCGGGGTCGGGGTCGGCGTCGTCGTCGTCGGCGGCGTCGGCGTCGGGGCAGGGACCGAGGCGGGGGCCGGGGTCCTCGCGAGGCGGTCGACGCGCCGCGCGGCCGCCCGGTGCGCGGCGACCATCGCGGCCACCGGCGCGGGCAGCCAGCCGCCCGTCAGCACCTGTTCGGCGCCGCCGGGAGCGCAGGCAGCGGAGAGCCGGTCGGGGTCGACGCGAAGGACCGGGTCCTTGGCGTGACAGAGGCTGATGATCTTGTCCAGCGGCTCGGGCACCCGGGTGAGGTCGGCCGAACCGTGCACGACCTGGTAGAGCAGGGCGGCCGCGCCGGCTCCGGTGAACGGCGCGTGCCCGGACGCGGCGAACGCGAGCACCGAGCCGAGGCAGAAGACGTCCCCCTCCGGCCCCATCGGATCACCGGTGGCCTGCTCGGGGCACATGTACTCCAGGGAGCCGAACAGGCCTCCGGAGCCGGTGAGTTGATAGCCGTCCCGGGCCCGGACGATGCCGAAGTCGATGACGCGCGGACCGTCCTCGGCGAGCAGCACGTTGGACGGCTTGAGGTCACGGTGCACCAGCCCCTCGGCGTGCACGGCGATCAGCGCCTCGGAGATGCCCGCGCCCAGCGCGAGGACCGTCTCCACCGGCAGCGGGCCGTGTGCGGCGACCGCTTCGGCCAGTGTGGGCCCGGGGACGTACACGGTGGCGAGCCATGGCGTCTCGGCGTCCGGTGCGGCGTCCACCACGGGTGCCGTGTAGACGCCGCCGACCGCCGCCGCGGCCGCCACCTCGCGCCGGAAGCGGATACGGAAGCTCTTGTCCTCCGCCATCTCGGGACGGATGACCTTGACGGCGACGGTACGGCCGGCCGACGACCTGGCCAGATAGACCCGGCCCATGCCGCCCGCGCCGAGCCGGGCGACAAGACGGTAGGGGCCTAGCTGCTCGGGATCTTCTGGACGCAGTGGCTTCATGCCCTCAGCCGCCTGTTCTTGGTGGTGACGGGTGGGAGACCCGTGCACGCTGCAGGGGAAGGCCCTGTGGGGGGTCCTGGAAACAGATTAGAGGCTGAAGTGGCTGGCGAGACCACTTCCGGACCGCGGACATCCGCCGCCCGAAGGCAGCTGTTCACCCCTTCTTCTCCTCGTGGGAGCTGTTTTGACACTGCGTCAGAGATCGGTGACACGTGCTCGCGCTGGGGGAACAGTGCGCGATAAGCAACAGATGCAGGATGAAAGCAGTCACCCGGCCGAAGACGTCCGGTGTGCCGAACGTCACCCCGGTCCGATCCGTCGACGGGTTTGTGGTCGCTGAGCGAGTAGCGGCGGAGCATATGCCTGCGGTAATGCATGCCCGCCGTCGCGGGAGACCGCGCCTTGGCCTGCGCGCCTCCGGGTTAAACCACCTGAATGAGTAGCTTCCCGCCGACGGAAAACCTCGGCGGCTCTACTCGGTTGGGTGGTGACGGCCGCAGCGCCCGCGACGACTCTTGACTCACCGGCCCGCCGGGCTGACCCCCGGCCCCCGCACCCGCACCCGCACCAGAGCCACCGCCCGACCGTCCGCAACGGGACGGGACCGGCGCATGAACAAGGGGAGATCGCGCCAGTGAGCAGCCATGAGATCCAGGCGGCCGAGACGGATGTCGCGATCATCGGAATGGCCGGACGGTTCCCCGGCGCCGACGACCTGGACTCGTTCTGGCGCCTGCTGAGAGAGGGCCGCGAGGGCATCACCCGGTTCACCCGGGAGGAGTTGACGGCGGCGGGCGTGCCGGCCCGGCTGCTGGACGACCCGAGCTATGTGCCGGCCCACGGGATCATCCCGGACGTGGACCTGTTCGACACCGGGTACTTCGAGTTCACCCCGGCCGAGGCCGCGCTCACCGACCCGCAGCACCGGATCCTGCTGACGGCCGGTCACGCCGCGCTGGAGCACGCCGGCTACGACCCGGCCCGCTACGACGGCCTGATCAGCGTCTACGCCGGCGCGGCCATCAACACCTA
This sequence comes from Streptomyces sp. NPDC050263, assembly GCF_040655955.1. Classification (NCBI taxonomy): domain Bacteria; kingdom Bacillati; phylum Actinomycetota; class Actinomycetes; order Kitasatosporales; family Streptomycetaceae; genus Streptomyces; species Streptomyces sp. NPDC050263. The sequence continues at coordinate 37,301 of NZ_JBFAKW010000026.1, forward strand.
CCTCCAGCAGCAGGTCCTGCCCCACGTCGACCAGAGCGCCACCTCCCGCCACTTCGCGGTGATGGTCGGCAACGACAAGGACTACCTGGCCACCCGGCTGTCCTACAAGCTCGACCTCAAGGGCCCCGCCTACGCCGTCCAGACGGCCTGTTCCACCTCCCTCGTGGCCCTTCACCTGGCCTGCCAGGGCCTGGTCAACGGCGAGTGCGACATCGCGCTGGCGGGCGGTGTCACCGTCAAGGTGCCGCAGGCGAAGGGGTACTTGTACGAGGACGGCGCGATCCTCTCCCCCGACGGGCATGTGCGCACCTTCGACGCCGACGCCGGCGGCACCGTCGTCGGCAACGGTGTGGGGGTCGTGGTACTCAAGCCGCTGCGGGACGCCCTCGCCGACCGGGACACCGTCCACGCGGTCATCAAGGGCACGGCGACCAACAACGACGGCGCCGACAAGGTCAGTTTCGCCGCTCCCGGAGCCGCCGGGCAGACCGCCGTCATCCGCGAGGCGCACACCGTCTCCGGCGTCGACCCGCGCTCCATCGGGTACGTCGAGGCGCACGGCACCGCCACCAAGCTGGGCGACCCCGTCGAGGTCTCGGCACTCACCCGGGCGTTCCGGGAGGCCACCGGCGACACCGGGTTCTGCGCGATCGGCTCGGTGAAGTCCAACATCGGTCACCTGGACGCGGCGGCCGGTGTCGCGGGCGTGATCAAGACGGCGCTGATGATGAAGCACCGGACCCTGGTGCCGACCGTCAACTACAGCACCCCCAACCCGGCCATCGACTTCGCGGCCGGCCCCTTCAAGGTCAGCACGGACACCGCCCCCTGGACGGCGGAGGGGCCGCTGCGCGCGGGCGTCAGCTCCTTCGGCATCGGCGGCACCAACGCGCACGCCGTCCTCCAGGAGGCTCCGCCCGCCCCGGTCACCGGGGACTCGCGTCCCTCACAGGTGCTGGTGGTGTCCGCCCGTACGGCGACCGCGCTGGCCACCGCCGCCGCGAACCTGGCCGAGCACCTCGACGGCGACCGGCGCGACGGCGACGGCCCGGCCCCCCTGCCCGACGTCGCGTACACGCTCGCCGTGGGCCGACGCGCCCACGAGTACCGCATCGCCGTCACCGGCTCCGACCGCGCCGCCCTCGCCGGGGCCCTGCGCGCAGCCCCGGTCCCCGAGCGGCCCGGCACCGGCGAGGTGTCGTTCGTCTTCGCCGAGGACGTCCCCGAAGCGGCGCGGCTGGCCGAGGAGTGGGGCGCAGTCGAACCCTCCGTCCGCGAGCACTACGAGGCCGCGTTGGCGGCCGGCGCCGGTCGACTGGGCGGGCGGGGGCGGGCGTTCGCCGTGCAGTACGCGCTCGGCAAGGTCTGGCTGGGCTGGGGGGTGACGCCGGTCGCGGTGCACGGCGACGGGCTCGCGGCCCGGCTCGCCGCCTGTGTCACCGGCGCGCTGCCGCTCGCGGACGCGTTGACCGGTGACAGCGAGGACGCGGGTGCGGGCAGGGCGCGGCCCGCCCGTCGTTCGCGCATCCCGGTGCGCGGCGCTCACGACGACGTGCGCGGGGTCGCCCTCGGGGTGGCCGACGGGCCGTGGGACGGGGTGGCCCGTGCCTGGCAGGCGGGCGCGGACGTCGACTGGGCGGCCTGGTTCGCGGGCGAGGAGCGCGGGCGCGTCCCGCTGCCGACATACCCCTTCGAGGGCCGCCGCTGCTGGCTGACCGGCCCGGACGTCACCGCCGTCTCCGTGGGGCAGGGAGCCGGCCCGCACCCCCTGCTGGACGAGAACGTCTCCACCCTGGACACCCTCGCCTACCGCAGCTCGCGCACCGGCACCGAGTTCTATCTCGCCGACCACCGGGTCGGCGGCGAGCCGGTGCTGCCCGCGGCCGGTCAGCTGGAACTGGTCCGGGCAGCGGGCGAGCTCTCGCTCGGCGCACCGGTCGGACTGCGTGGCGTCTCCTTCGAACAGCTGCTGTCCTACGCCCGCGGACCGCGCACCGCGCTGGTCCGGTTGTGGCGCGAAGGCGACACCGTCGGCTTCGAGCTCACCGCCGACGAGCAGGTGATCGCGGCCGGCGAGCTCCACCCGTCGGCGGGCGAGCGGCCCGCCCCGGTGGACCTGGCGGCCGTCGCCGCCCGCTGCGCCGAGCCGGTCGCCCACGCCGACTGCTACGACGCGCTGCGCGCCCGCGGCCTGGACCACGGCCCCCGGATGCGGGCGCTCACCGAGGTCCGGCTCGGTGACGGGGAGGCCCTGGGCGCCCTGGACCTGCCCGGCGGCGCCGCACTCGACGGCGCGCTGCTCCATCCCGCCCTCCTGGACAGCGCACTGCACGCCCTCGTCGTGCTGCTCGACCGCGCCTACGGAGACGCGGCCGACGGCTTCCTGCCGCTGGCCCTCGGCCGACTCGCCGTGCACGCCCCCGTCACCGGTCCCTGCCGGGTCCATGTGACGGCCGTCCGGCTGGGCGAGCGGACCGCGCACGCCGACCTGACCCTCGTGGACGCCCACGGCAAGGTGCTGGCGCGCCTGGACGACCTCGCCGTCCGCCTCCTCGGCAACGCACTCGGCAGCGCCCTCGGCGATGCCCGCGAGTCGGCGCTGCTGGTCCGCCGCTGGACCGACGCGCCCACAGCCGAGCACTCCGGCGCTCCCGTCGGCACCACCGCGACCGTCGTCTCCGCCGAGCACGGCCGCCGTGAGCAACTCGCTCTTCTCCTCACGGACTTGGGCGTCACCACCATCACCCGGGACCCCGGGACCGGACCCGCCGCACCCGTCCCCGCCCCCGTGCCGGACATCGTGCTCGTCGACGAACCGAGCGCCGAGCAGGCACTGCGCACCGTCCGGCGGCTCCTGGCCGGACGCCCCACCGCGCCCGTGCGCGTGCTCCTGCTGCACCGCCACGACGGCGACGGCCCCCGGCCCGAACGCGCCGCCCTGGCCGCGCTCGCCCGGACCGTCCGGGCGGAGAACCCCCTCCTCGCCGTCCAGGCCGTCGGCCTCGCCGAGGGCGTGGCCGAGGCCGAGGCGCTCGCCGCCGAGTTGGCGGGCCACGGTCGCGATCCGGAGGTCGCGCACACCGCGCGGGGCCGCCGGGTTCCCCGCGCCGAGCCCGCCCCGCCCGCCGAGCCGGTCGCCTTCCGTGACAGCGGCGTGTACATCGTGACGGGCGGCGCGGGCGGACTCGGGCGGGCCGTCGCCGACCGGCTGCTGGACCGGGCCGCCGACGCGCGCGTGGTGCTGCTGGGGCGCGCCGAACGGCCCGCCGCCGACCTCGGCGACCGCCTGGTCTACCGCAGCGTCGATGTCTGCGACCGGGACGCTCTGACGGAGCGACTCGCCGAGGTGCGTGCGGAGTTCGGTCCGCTGAACGGTGTCGTCCACGCGGCCGGGGTGCTGCGCGACGGCTTCGCCCTCACCAAGTCCGACGAGGACTTCGCCGCCGTCCTGGCCCCCAAGGTCGCCGGTCTCCAGGCGCTGGACGCGGCCACCGCCGACGACCCGCTGGACTTCTTCGTCGCCTTCTCCTCCATCGCCGCCCACCTCGGCAACGCCGGGCAGACCGACTACGCGTACGCCAACGCCTATCTGGAGGCCTACGCCGAGCGGCACGGCCGGGTCACCGCGATCGCCTGGCCGATGTGGGCCGACGGCGGGATGCGGCAGAGCGCCGAGGCCGCCGCCGACCTCGCCGCCCGCACCGGCTTCGGGGTCCTGCCCACGGCGACGGGCCTGGCCCTGTTCGAGCAGGCCCTCGGGGCGCGGGGTGCGGTGATCGCCGCCCACGGGGACGTCCGGAGGATCACCGCGGCGCTCACCGCGCCCGCCCCGGAGACGGTCCGTTCGGCTCCGGCCGCGGCCGTCCGGGGCGACGCCGTCCCGGGCGACGCCGTCCGTACGCGGGCCGTGCGGCTGCTGCGCGAACTGATCGCCGCCGAGACCGGGCTGGACGCGGCCGAACTCGCCGAGGACGCTCCGTTCGAGCGGCACGGCATCGACTCGCTGATGATCGCCAAGCTCAACCGTGAGCTGGACCGGCACTTCGAGAACCTGTCCAAGACCCTGTTCTTCGAGTACGCCACCCTGGGCGAACTCGCCGACTACTTCGCCGAGCAGCACGCGGACGAGCTGACCGGCGGCGACCCGTCCCACTCACCGGCGCCGGCCACGGCCGGGGCGGGCCTCGGCTCGCGGCCGGCGCGCACGGTCCGCCGTACCGGCCCCGCCGCCATGTCGGAGGGGCGCCGCGTCGAGGACCCCGTCGAGGACGACGGGGCGATCGCCGTCATCGGTCTGGCCGGCCGCTATCCGGTCGCCGACGACCTCGACGAGTTCTGGGCCAATCTGGCCGCCGGCCGCGACTGCGTCACCGAGATCCCGGCCGACCGCTGGGACAGCACCCGCTGGTACGACCCCGATCCGGCGGCGCCCGGCCTCGCCCACACCCGGTGGGGCGGTTTCCTGCGCGACGTCGACCGCTTCGACCCGCTCTTCTTCGGCATCTCCCCGCGCCAGGCGGAACTGATGGACCCCCAGGAGCGGCTGTTCCTGCAGAACGCCTGGCACGTCCTGGAGGACGCCGGGTACCGCCGCGCCGACCTGGCCGGGCGGCCCGTCGGCGTCTACGTCGGCGTGATGTACGGCGAGTACCAGTTCCACGGGGCGCTGGACGCGCTGCGCGGTGGCCGCCCGCTCACCGGCTCGTCCTACGCGACCATCGCCAACCGGGTCAGTCACACGCTGAACCTGTCCGGCCCGAGCATGGCCCTGGACACCATGTGCTCGTCCTCGCTCACCGCGATCCACCTGGCGTGCGAGAGCCTGCGCCGGGGCGAGAGCGAGCTGGCGATCGCCGGGGGCGTCAACGTCTCCGTCCACCCGTACAAGTTCGCCTTCCTCAGCCAGGGCCGCTTCGTGTCCTCGGACGGCCGCTGCCGGGCCTTCGGCGCGGGCGGCGACGGCTATGTGCCCGGCGAGGGCGTCGGCGCCGTCCTGCTCAAGCCCTACCGGCAGGCACTGGCCGACGGCGACCGCATCCACGGCGTGGTCCTGGGCAGCGCCGTCAACCACGGCGCCCGGACCAACGGCTACAGCGTGCCCAACCCGCGCGCACAGCAGCGGGCGATCACCACCGCGATGGAACAGGCGGGCGTCGCCCCGCACGACATCGGTTACGTCGAGGCCCACGGCACCGGTACCTCCCTGGGCGACCCGATCGAGCTGACCGGCCTCACCCACGCCTACGGCCCGGCCGAGGCCCCGCCCGGCACCTGGCCGATCGGTTCGGTCAAGTCGGTCATCGGGCACCTGGAGTCCGCGGCCGGCATCGCCGGGCTCACCAAGGTGCTGCTCCAGTTCCGGCACCGCACGCTGGTGCCCTCGCTGCACTCGGCCGAGCTGAATCCCAACATCGACTTCGACCGCTCCCCGTTCCGTGTCCAGCGCGAACTGTCGGCCTGGCCCGACGGGGACCGGCCGCGCCGCGCCGGGCTCAGCTCCTTCGGCGCGGGCGGCGCCAACGCGCACCTGGTCGTGGCGGAGTCGCCGAGCCCCGAGCCGGTCACCGCCGTGCCGGCGGGCGAGCAGCACACCGACGAGCCCGTCCTGTTCCTGCTCTCGGCCCGCGACGAGGAGCGGCTGCGCGCCTACGCCGACCTGGCCGAACGTTTCGTCCGGACCGAGCGGGTCCCGCTCGCCGACCTGTGCTTCACCACCCAGGTGGGCCGTGAGGCCCTCGACGTCCGGCTCGCGGTCGCGGTCACCGACGGCGCCGAACTCGTGGCCGCGCTGCGCCGGTTCGCCGACGGCGGGACCGCTCCCGACCTCGCCGACGACGGACCGCTGGGTGACCTGACCCGCCGCTGGCTCACCGGCGACGACGTCGACTGGGCGGCCTGGCACGCCGGCCGGACCGGACCCGCCCCGCGCCGGGCGCGCGCGCCGCTGTACCCGTTCGCCGCCGAGCGCTACTGGATCCCGCTCGACCCGGATCCGGGCACGACCGCGCCGCATCCGCTGGTCGACGCCAACGAGTCCACCGTCGGCGAGGTCCGGTTCCGCAAGACGCTGCGCGCGCAGGACCCGTTGCTGCGCGACCACGTGATCGAGGGACGGCCGCTGCTCGCGGGCGCGGCGATCCTGGAGTTCGTCCGCGCCGCCGCGGGGCTCGCCGAACCGGGCGTCCGGCATGCGTTGCGCGAGGTGGTGTGGGGCCGTGCCGTCGAACTCGCCGATGGTGAGCTGGAGTTGTACGTCTCCTTCCGCGCCGAGGACACCGGGCTGGCCTTCGAGGTGTACAGCGGGACCACTGCCCACGCCCGGGGCGCCGCCGTCCCGGTCCCCGCGGCCCCGTCCGTCGCCGAGGACCTCGCCGCGCTGCGCGCCCGGCTGTCCGTCGTACGGGAGCGGGCCGCCGCCTACGGCGACTACGCGAACGCCGGATTCGCCTACGGCCCCTCCTTCCAGGTCGTCGACGAGATCCGGGTCGGCGCCGGCGAGGCGTTGGTGCGGCTCGGCGACGGGCTGCCATCGGCCCTTCTGGACGGTGCGTTGCGGGCCTGCCACTGGACCGGCCGGTCCGTCGCGCCGGAGGCCGGTGAGCTCGCCGTTCCCTTCAGCCTCGGCGCGTTGGACGTCTTCGCCCCGTTGCCGGGGGTGTGCCATGCGCACGCTCGGGTGGTCGGTGAGGTGGGGGATGTGCGGCGGTTCGATCTGACCGTGTACGACGACGAGGGGCGGGTGGTGGCCGCGGTGCGGGACTTCGCAGGGCGTACGCCGTCGGCTCCTGATGTTGTTCCTTCGCTGCGGGCCGGTGGGGGCCCCTCGCGCCCACGCGGCGCAGCCGCACAGGTCACAGCCCCGCGCCCCTCGGGTGCGGCTCCACGGGCCGCTGCCGGCGAACCCCGTCTCTACGAGCCGTACTGGCGTCCCGATGCCGCCCCGGAAGCGGGCCGTGCCGCCGGGACGCTCGTCCTGCTCGGCGCTGCCCACCCGGAGTTGGAGTCCGCGCTCGCCGCGACCGGGGTGTGGGGGCGGGTCGTCGCCGTCGGTGAGGGCAGCGGCTCGCTCGCCTCCTTCGGCGGTGCCGACGGGCTCGACCTCGTGATCCTCGGCGAAGAGGTGGACGGCCTTTCGTCCGCCGAACTGCTCGACCGCGCCTGCGCCCCCGTGCTGGACGTGCTGGACGCCGTTCGTTCCGGCGTGCCGGCGGGCCGCGTCCGGTGTCTGGTGGTGCATCGGCAGGACGACGGCCTGGATCGTCCGGAGTGGGGGGCGCTCGCCGGGTTCGCCCGCTCCACGGCGCCGACCGCGCCCCGCCTCGAACTGCTCACCCTGGGCGTCGACTCCGCCGCCCCCGCCGCCGAGGTCGCCGGGGCCGTCGCGGTCGAGTTGCGGGCCGCGCCCCGCGCCGCCGGGCTGGAGGTCCGTCGTACCGCCTCCGGGGAGCGGGAGGTACGGGCTCTGCGCCCGCCGGCCGAGACGGGACCCCCGAGCCCGCCGGCCGAACTGCCGCTGCGCGAGGGCGGCGTGTACGTCGTCACCGGAGGCTCCGGGGCCGTCGGGCGGGTGCTCGTCGAGCAGTTGGCCCGTGCCCACGCGGCCGGGCTGGTGCTGATCGGCCGTTCCGAACCCGACGACGATGCCCGCGCCTGGCACCGCACGCTGACCGGCCTCGGCACCGAGGTGCTCGCGCTGCGGGCCGATGTGGCCCGTGCCGACGAGCTCGGCGCGGCCCTCGCCGCCGCCCGGGAGCGGTTCGGGGCGCTGCACGGAGTGTTCCATCTGGCGGGCGTCGCCGACGAGGGGCGGGCCGACGGCGACCGGGAGCGGTTCGCCCGGGTGCTCGCCGCCAAGACCCACGGGCTGGTTCATCTGGACCGGCTGACCGGCGAGGACGACCTCGATCTCTTCGTCGTGTTCTCCTCCGTCTCCTCCCTCGTCGGCGACTTCGGCGCGGCCAGTTACGCGACCGCCAACCGTTTCGCCGACCTCTACACCGTGCGGCGGGGCCGTGGGCTCTCCCTGGCCTGGCCGCTCTGGGCGGTCGGCGGGGTCGACGGGCTGGTCCGGGAGGAGGAGCTCGCCGCGTACAGCCGTCGCACCGGGATGCGGGCGCTCGACGCCGGACAGGGGCTCGATCTCCTCGCACGCTCCCTCTCGGCCGGCGCTCCCTGGCTGGTGCCCGCCTGGGGCGACCCGGCGACCCTCGACTCGGCCCTCACGGACGCGCCGACGACGCCCCGGGCCCCCGGCGCCATCAGCGTCGCCGTCGCTGTCCCGCCCCGGCGGGAGCGGCTCTTGGAGCATCTGCGCGGGGTCCTCGCGGGCGTGCTCAAGCTGCCCGTGGGGCGTCTCGACAGCCGGGGTCGGCTGGAGGACTACGGTCTGGACTCCGTCCTGGTCATGGAGTCCAACTCGCTGCTCGGCAAGGACTTCCCGGGCCTGCGCGGCACGGTGTTCTTCGAGTGCCGGACGGTCGACGAACTAGCCGACCACGTCCTCGCCGAACACTGCGACGCGGTCGCCCGGCTGTTCCCCGAGGAGGTTCGGCCCGAGACTCCGCAGCGGCAGCCTCGGCAGCCTCGGCAGAAGCCGGTCCCGCGCTCCCGGCCCGACCGGCCCTTCGACGACGAGCCCATCGCCGTCGTCGGGATCAGCGGCCGCTACCCCCAGGCCGACACCCTGGAGGAGTTCTGGCGCAACCTCGCCGAGGGCCGGGACTGCGTGACGGAGGTCCCCGCCGACCGCTGGGACGCCGACGCCCTGTTCGACGCCGACCCGGCCGCGCCGGGCCGCAGCCACAGCCGCTGGGGCGGCTTCCTGTCGGACGTCGACTCGTTCGACTCGCTGTTCTTCCGGATCGCGCCCAAGCAGGCCCGCACGATGGACCCGCAGGAGCGGCTCTTCCTGGAGACGGCCTGGTCGGCGCTGGAGAACGCCGGGTACCCGCCGTCCCGCATCCCGGCGCCCCGGTTCGGCGGCCAGGGCCACGACGTCGGCGTCTTCGTCGGCGTCATGTGGGACGACTACGCCATCCTCGGGGCCACGGAATCCGCGCGCGGCAACCATCAGGCGGTCCTGGCCAACCGCTCCTCCATCGCCAACCAGGTCTCCTACTTCGGCGACTTCCGCGGCCCCAGCATGGTGATCGACACCGCCTGCTCCGGGTCCCTCGTGGCCGTGCACCAGGCCTGCGAGAGCATCCGCCGCGGCGAGTGCTCGTACGCCCTCGCCGGCGGTGTCAACATCGCCGTCCACCCCGACAAGTACGTGCACCTCAGCGGCAAGACCATGCTGTCCGCCGACGGCCGCTGCCGGGCCTTCGGCGCGGGCGGCAGCGGCTACGTGCCCGGCGAGGGAGTCGGCGCGGTGCTGCTCAAGCGGCTGTCGGACGCGGTCCGCGACGGCGACACGGTGCACGCCGTGATCCGCGGCAGCTCCGTCAACCACGGCGGCCGTACCAGCGGCTACACCGTGCCCAACCCGCAGGCCCAACAAGCCTTGGTGGAACAGGCGTTGGCAGCCTCGGGCGTCGACGCCCGCACCATCGGTCTCGTCGAGGCGCACGGCACCGGCACCGCGCTCGGCGACCCGATCGAACACACCGCGCTGGCCCAGGCCTTCGCCCGGCACACCGGCGACACCGGGTTCTGCGCGCTCGGCTCGGTGAAGTCCGCCATCGGCCACCTGGAGGGCGCCGCCGGCATCGCCGGGCTCACCAAGGCCGTCCTCCAGGTGCGCCACGGGGCCCTGCTGCCCACGCTGCACGCCGAGGAACTGAACCCGGTCATCGACTTCGGGCGTTCGCCGTTCACCGTCCAGCGGGAGACGGCGCCCTGGCCGCGTGCGTACGACGGCGACGGCCGCCCGCTGCCGCGCCGCGCCGCCGTCAGCTCCTTCGGCGCGGGCGGCACCAACGCACACGTCGTCGTGGAGGAGTACCTGGCGCCCGAGCCCGCGCCCACCGGGCCCGAGTCCCCGGAGCTGATCGTGCTCTCCGCCCGCGACGAGGACCGGCTGCGCGCCTACGCCGCCGACCTGGGCCGTGCCCTCGCCGACGACCCGGCCGCCCCGCGCCTCGTCGACGTCGCCCACACCCTGCGGGTGGGCCGCGAGCCCTTCGCCGAACGGCTGTCGTTCGTCGCCGCCGACCTCGCGGACGCGGCCGCGAAGCTCGCCGCCGTCGGACGCGGCGAGGGCGGCCAGTGGCTGCACCGGGGCCGCGTCGAACAACACCCGCCACTGGCCGGGCTGTTGACGCAGGGAGTCGGCGGCGCGGACTTCCTGGCCGCCCAGATCTCCGCCGACGCCGACGACGTCCTCGGCCGGCTGTGGGTCTCCGGCGTCACCGTCGACTGGGACCTGCTCGACCGGCTCCGGCCCGCCGCGCGCCGCCGGGTGCCCCTGCCGACGTACCCCTTCGCACGGGTACGGCACTGGCTCGACCTCGCGCCCGCGCCCGCCCCGGACACGAACCCCCGCGGGTGGCGGCGCGAGCTCACCGCCGACGAGCCGGTCCTGCGCGACCACGTCGTGGCCGGGCGGCCCGTCCTCCCGGGCGTCGGACACCTGGACCTCGTCGCCGCGGCGAGCGGCGGGCTGACCGGGCGGGCCTGCCTGGACGTCCGCTGGGTCGTCCCGCTGGCCCTGACCGGGGCCGGGGAACAGGTCACGGTCGCCTTCGACGGCGACCGGTACGAGGTCCGCGGCGCGGACGACGTCGTGCGGTCCTACGGTCGCCTCGCCGACGCCTGCGCCCTGCCCGCCCCCCTCGACGTGCCCGCGTTGCGCGCCCGCCTGGACGCCGGCCCCGACGAGGACGCCTTCTACCGGACGCTGGCTGCGCGGGGGCTGCCGTACGGGCCGTTCTTCCGCCGCGTCCGGCAGGTGTGGACCGGCGCCGACGAGGCGGTGGGCCGGCTCGGCGCGACCGGCGGCGATCCCGCGCACGTCCTGCACCCGGGCGTCCTGGACGCCGCGCTGCACACGGGCGCCGCCCTGCTGCTCCGCCGCCGGGGCGAGAACGCCCGGCCGATGCTGCCGTTCGCGGCCGATCGCGTCGACGTCTTCGGTCCGGTCCCGGCGACCGGCTGGTCGTACGTCAGGGAGACCGGGACCGAGCGTTTCGACGTGTCCCTGTGCGACGACACGGGTGCCGTACGGGTGCGGTTCGAGGGTCTGGTCTTCCGGGAGGCCAAGCCCTCCACGGTGGTCGTGCACCGGCCCGCGTGGACCGCCCGGCCCGCCGACGGCCGTGCCGCAGCCGCCCGCTCGGTGCTGCTGGTCGGCGACCGGCTGGACGCCGAGCCCGCCGCCGGGATCGCCCGCGCCCACCACGACACGGACGTACGTCGGCTGCCGATCGGACCCGGCGGCCTCGGCGACGCCGACCTCGACCGCGCCCTGGCCGGGTCCGGCGCGCCCGACCTGGTCTACTTCCTCGGCGCGCCCCCCGAGCGCGAGCCCGCCGACCGCGGCGAACTGCGTGCCCTGGCCGACCGGGGACCCGTCGCCCTGTACCGCCTGGTGCGGGCCCTGGACCGGCACGGCCTGGCGGAGCGCGAGGTGCGGCTGAAGGTCGTCACCGCCGATGTCCATCCGCTGGAGGACGGTGACGGCTCGTCGCCGTGGGCGGCCGGGCTCCTCGGACTCGCCGCCGTCGCGGCCAAGGAGTTCCCCACGTTGAGCGTCTCGCTGGTCGACGTGCGCGCCGCGGAGGCCGCCGGGGCCGCCGCCGCGATCGTGTCCGAGCCGTTCCCGGCCCGGCCGGTGCCGGTGTCGCTGCGGGCCGGTGTCCGCCGCGTGCGCACCCTGGAGCGGGTCGAGCTGCCCGCCGCCGCGCCCCGGTTCCGGCAAGGCGGCGTCTACCTCGTCCTCGGCGGCTTCGGCGCGGTCGGCCGGGACACCTGCCGGCACCTGGCCCGCGCCTACGGGGCGAAGCTGGTCATCGTCGGCCGCTCCCCGCTCGACGAGGCCCGGCGGCAGACGGTCGCGGAGCTGGAGCGGGCCGGGGCCGAGGTGCGCTGTCTCACCCTGGACGCCACCGACCCGGCCGCGCTCACCGAGGCCGTCCGCCTCGCCGAGCGCGAGTTCGGCGCCCTGCACGGGGTGATCAACGCCGCGATGGTGCTCGTCGACCAGGTGCTGCGGGAGCTTCCGGAGACGGAGTTGCGGACCGCGCTGGAGTCCAAGACCGACACCGCCTGGAGCCTGCTGCACGCGGTACGCGACGTGCCGCTGGACTTCGCGCTCCTCTATTCCTCGGGTGTGGTCTTCGAGGCCAACCACGGTCAGGCGGGCTACGCGGCCGGCTGCGCCTTCGCCGACGCCTACGCCCTGCACGCCGCCCGCACCCTGCCCTTCCCGGTGCGGGTCCTCAACCTCGGCTACTGGCACGCGGGCGGCGATCCGCAGCGGGAGCGCGTGCTGCGCCGCTTCGAGGCCGCCGGCCTCCGGCCGCTCACCGCCGAGCAGGGCATGGCCGTCGTCGAGCGGACCCTCGCGGCCGGGCTGCCCCAGGTGTTCGCCCTGGACGCCGACCGGCTCATCCTGGACAACCTCGGCATCGACTCCGACCGCACACTGAGTCTGCTTCCCGAAGACGCCCCGGGCGCACTGCCCGAAGTCCGCTTCCCGGACGCGCCCGACCCCGAACTGGCCGCGCATCAGGGGGCGGTGGCCGAGGTGGAGGGGCTGGCGGAACGCCTGTTGGCGGCGGTGCTGCGGCGGGCGGGACTGACCGCCGCGGATGTCGTGCCCGAACATGCGGCGCTGTTCCGGGCCCAGTTGGACATCCTGGCGGCGGCGGACCTACCGACGGAAGCCGGGTCCGAGGCCGAACTGGTCGACGCACTCGTGGAAATGACGGTGCGTCACCCCGCTCTCGCGCCGGTCGTCACGCTGCTGCGCGACTGCCTCACCGCGCTGCCCGACGTCCTCACCGGCCGCCGTCCCGCCATGGAGATCCTCTTCCCCGACGGCTCCACCGAGCGCGTGGCCGCCGTGTACCGGGGCGATCCGGTCACCGACCGCTGCAACGCCGAGGTGGCCCGGCTCGTGGTCGAGCAGGTCCGGGTCCGCCGGGCGGCCGCTCCTGGAACGCCGGTGCGCATCCTGGAGGTGGGCGCCGGGACGGGCGGTACGACGGCGGCCGTGCTCGCCGCGCTCGCGCCGTACGGCGACTCGGTCGAGTACGTCTTCACCGACGTGTCCCCGGCCTTCGTCCGGGGGGCCGGGAACCGGTTCGGCGCGCAGTACCCGTTCGTCCGCTTCGAGGTGCTGGACATCGAGGCCACCCGGGGTTCCGGCGGCCACGACGTGGTGCTCGGCACCAACGTCCTGCACGCCACCCGGCGGCTGTCCGACACCCTGACGCGGACCAAGGCCCTGTTGCGAAAGGGCGGGGCGCTGCTCCTCGTCGAAGGCACCAGGCCCCGGCGCCAGCTGGCGCTGATCTTCGGCCTGACGGCCGGCTGGTGGCTGTTCGCCGACCCCGAGCAGCGCCTGCCCGGTTCCCCGCTGGCGAGCGAGCGGCAGTGGCGGGACGTCCTGGCGGCGTGCGGCTACACGGACATCAGCGCGGCGGCGCCCATGACGGAGGCCGGAGCGGCCTTCCAGAGCGTCATCGCCGCCGTCAGCGACGGTGTGGTGACGGCGGCCGGGCCGGCCGCCCGGCAGCCGGCTCCCGTGCCGGTCGCCGCCCCGACTCCCGCCCCCACGCCCGCCCCGACTCCCGTCCCGGCGCCGGCGTCTCCCGGTGACGACGCGCTCCAGAAGGTCACGGACGTCTTCGCACGCGTCCTGGAGACGGCGCCCGACCAGCTCGACCCCGACCTCACCTTCGAGCACTACGGAGTGGACTCGCTGGTCGTCCTCGAACTGACCCGGGCCCTGGAAGCCGTGTACGGCCCCCAGCCGACGACCCTCCTCTTCGAGCGGATCACCGTCCGGCAGCTGGCCGACCACTTCCGCGCCGAGGCACCCGCCCCCGACCCCGCGGAGCCCCGGCCCGCTCCGGCCGACGACGCCGAGCGCCTGGTCGCTTCCCTGTCCGACGCGGCGGTCGATGAGCTGCTGGCCGAACTGCTCTCCCAGCACGGGGAGCCCGAAGGAGGCGGACGATGACGGCGAACCGGACGGACCGGGCGGACCAGCCGTACGAGTCACCGCTCACCGCGCTGCAGCACGGGATGCTGCTGCACAGCCTCAGCGCCCCGGACGACGGCGTGTACGTGCAACAGAAGATCGTCACCCTGCGCCATGCCGTCGACACGGCCGTGCTGCGGCGGGCGCTCGACGACCTGGTGGCCCGGCATCCGGTGCTGCGCACCACGTTCGCGCTGGACGACCCGACCGCTCCCCGCCGGACGGTCCACCCGCACGGCCGGGCCCGGGTGGCCCTCGACGACTGGCGCGGCGACGCGGACCCCGACGACCGTCTGCGCCGCTTCCTGCGCGAGGACGCCCGGCGCCCCTTCGCCTTCGCCGAGGAACCGCCGACGCGCTTCGTGCTGGTGCGCACCGGCGAGGCCGAGTACCGGCTGCTGTGGACGTCGCACCACGCGTTGATGGACGGCCGCTCCTACACGCTGCTGCTGACCGAGCTGTTCGAGCTGTACGACGCGGCGGTCGGGGGCCGCGAGGCCGTGCTGACGCAGAGGCCCGGGTTCGAGGCGTACGTGCGCCGGCTCGCCGAGCAGGACCCCGCGTCGGGTGAGGCGTTCTGGCGGGAGTACCTGGCCGGGGTCCGCGACGGCACGCCGCTGGTGGTGGCCGCCGAGCGCACGCTCGGACCCGGCGAGGACGCCTTCGGCACCGTCCACGCGGAACTCGGCGCGGACACGGTGACAGCGGCCGTCGCGCTCGCCGAGCGGTGCGGCGCCACCCTCAACAACCTGGTCCAGGCCGCGTGGTCCCTGGTGTTGGGCGGCTACAGCGGCCGCGGCGAGGTGGTCTTCGGCGTCACCAAGTCCCGCAGGTCGTTCGCGCCCGAGGGCCGCGACATGGTGGGCCTGCTGATCAACACCCTGCCGCTGCGGGTGGCTCTCGACGCTTCGGCCACCGGAGCCGACCTGGTGCGTGCCCTGCGCGAGGGGTTTCTCGCGCTGCGCCGGGGCGAGCACATCGAGCCGGCCCGCATCCAGCGGCTCAGCGCTGTCCCGGACGGCTCCGCGCTGTTCGACAGCGTCGTGGTCTTCGAGAGCCGGACCGTCCGGGACGAGTTGCGGCAGCTGGGCGGGGCCTGGCGGGACCGCGACTTCCATCTGGAGGAACGCAGCAACTATCCGCTCACCCTCAGCGCCTATCAGGGCGAGCGGCTGCTGCTCAAACTCGGCCACGACCGGCGGCAGTTGCCCGATGACGTCGCCGGGCAGGTGTTGCAGGACACGGTGACGCTGCTCGGGGCGCTGATCGACGCACCCGACCTGCCGATCGAGGATCTGTTCTCCGGCGCGCTGTCCCGACGCCGGGCGGCCGGCCGTCCCGACGCTCGACGGCACTGGGCCGGGCGGACGACCCGGCTCGACCGCCCGCAGGTCGAGCACACCGGGCCGGCCCGTACGGTCCGGCTCGACACCACCGGGCACACGGCCGATCCGGAGCTGCTGCTCGCCGCCGTGCTGGCCTTCCTCTCCCGCGGCGCCGAGGAGGCGGACACCGGGGTCGCCCTGCGCTGGCGGCACCTGGCCGCCTGCCCGCCCCACCCGGCGGTGGCGACCCATGTTCCGTTCCCCCTGCCGCCCGTCGCCGACGGCCGGGCCTTCGCCGCCGTTCACGACGAGGTGCGCGCCCTTCTGCGCGGCGACGAGGAGATGGGCGTGCCCGCCCGGGACGAGCGGACGGCGCGCTGGCCCGTCCGCGTCGAGCTCGCAGCCGGACCCGACCCGGTGACCGGCCGGGTCGTACGGATCGCCGAGGACGGATCGTGGGTGCGCTGGACGGACCCCGACCCGGCGGCGGCCGCGCGGTTCGCGTCCTTCCTCGACGCCGTGGCGGCCGACCCCGACCGACCGGTGACCGGGGTGGCGGCGCTGACGCCCGACGAGCGCGCACGGGTGCTGGTGGAGTGGAACGACACCGCCGCCGACTACCCGTCCGACCTCTGTGTGCAGGACCTCTTCACCCGCCAGGCCCGCCGCCGCCCCGGCGCCGTCGCCGTCGCCTGCGGGGACCGGACGCTCACCTATCGGGAACTGGACGAGCGGTCCGACCGGCTCGCGACCGAACTCGCCGCACATGGCGCCTTCCGGGGCGAGCTGGTCGGCGTGGCCCTGCGGCGGTCCCCGGAGCTGGTGGTCGCCCTGCTGGCCGTCCTGAAGACGGGTGCCGCCTATGTCCCGCTCGACCCGGTGTACCCGCCGGAGCGCATCGCCGCCATGGCCGACGACTCGCGGCTGCGGCTGGTGGTCACCGAGTCCGCGCTGCGGCCCGCCCTGAGCGGCGTGCGGGCCGACCTGCTGCTCCTCGACGAGGACCGCGAACGGCCGGTCGGCTGGTGCGTCCCGGCCGGCGCCGACGACCCGGCGTACGTCATCTACACGTCGGGGTCCACCGGGCGTCCCAAGGGCGTGCAGATCGGGCATCGCGCCCTGACGAACTTCCTGTGCGCCATGGCCGGGCAGCTCGGCTGCGGCGAGGACGACCGGCTGCTGGCCGTGACCACCGTGTGCTTCGACATCGCGGGCCTGGAGCTGTACCTGCCGTTGATCACGGGTGGGCGGGTGGAGATCGCGCCGGCCGAGACCGCGGCGGACGGCTTCGCCCTGGCGGCCCTGCTGGAGCGGACCCGGCCGACCATGATGCAGGCCACGCCCGCCACCTGGCGCATGCTGCTCACCGCGGGCTGGACGGGGCATCCGGGGCTGACCGCGCTGTGCGGCGGTGAGGCGCTGCCTTCGGACCTGGCCGGGGAACTCCTCGCCAGGGCCGAGGAGTTGTGGAACCTCTACGGGCCCACCGAGACGACCGTCTGGTCGACGCTCTGCCGCGTCGAACGCGGTGCGCCGGTGACGATCGGACGCCCGCTGGCGAACACCCGCTGCTATGTGCTGGACCGTTTCGGCGAACCGGTCCCGCCGGGGACAGCGGGAGAGCTGCACATCGGCGGGGACGGCGTGGCCCACGGCTACCTGGGGCGGCCCGAGCTCACCGCCGAGCGGTTCGTGCAGGACCCCTTCGGGCCCGGCGGCGCTCGGATGTACCGGACCGGCGACCTCGTCCGGCAGCTGCCCGACGGCCGACTGGAGTACCTCAACCGCGTCGACAGCCAGGTCAAACTGCACGGCTTCCGCATCGAGCTGGGCGAGATCGAGCATCACCTGCGGGCCCGGCCGGGCATCCGGGAGGCGGTCGCGGTGGTCCGCGAGGACAGCCCCGGCGACCGCCGGCTCGTCGCCTACGTGGTGGCCGACCCCGGCACGGAACCGGACGTCGCCATACTGCGCGACGCGTTGCGCGGCGTGCTGCCGGGCTACATGGTGCCCGCGGTCGTGGTGGTTGTGGACGAGGTGCCGCTCACCCACAACGGCAAGGTCGACCGCAAGGCCCTGCCCGCGCCGGCCCCGGCCGGTCCCGGCCTGCCGGCCGCGCCCACCACCGACACCGAGCGGGCGGTCGCCGCCGTCTGGCGCCGGGTGCTCGGCGTGCCCCTGGTCGGCCCGCGCGACAACTTCTTCGACCTCGGCGGCAATTCGCTGTTGCTGATGCACGTGGTCAAGGAGCTGCGGGACACCCTGGATCCGTCGGTCACCCGCGTCGACGTGTTCCGCTATCCCACCGTCGACGAGATGGCCCGCCGGCTCGCCGCACCGCGGCTCGGCGAACGGCCGGCCGCCCCGGCCCGGCCGACGCAGTCCCGGCGGGAGTCGCTGGCAGGGCTGCGCAGCCGACGCACCACGAGGGGAACGGGCCCCACCACCACCTGACGCCACCTGTCATTCCGCGTACGACCATCCTTGAAAGGCGGGATTCATGGCCCACTGCGCCGTGTGTTCTCTGCAAGAGGGCCACCCCGGCATCACCCTGGACGCCGACGAGGTCTGCAACCTGTGCAACCTCGAAGTGGCCGATGAGCTGCTGGAGAACTTCACCTACACCAACCGGATATTCGAGGAGTTCACGGCCGGCGGCCGCCATCCCGACGGCGAGTTCGACTGTCTGTTCATGTACAGCGGCGGCAAGGACAGCACGTACATGCTGGACAAGTTCGTCAACGAATACGGCAAGCGGGTCCTCGCCTATACCTTCGACATCCCCTTCGAGAGCGTGCACGCCGCCGACAACGTCAAACTGGCGAAGGACAAGATCCCGGCGCATTTCGTGCTGGACTCGGACGAGGCCGGGATCACGACGATGATGCGTGACGTCTTCAACCGGCCCGCGCCGCAGAAACCCGGAGAGTATCTCGACGAGAAACTGCCGTGCGTCTCCTGCCGCACGTTCTTCGTCATCCGGGCCATCCTCTGCGCGGTCCGCAACAAGATCCCGTACATCGCGCTGTGCGCGGACCCGCAGCAGATCCTCACCATGGAGTCCAACGTCCGGGAGATCGTGCGCGGCTTCTACGAGACCTTCGGCCAGGAGCTGACCGGCCGGCTCTTCGGGGAGGAACTGGAGGACCTGCTGTTCGCCACCGACGACGAACTGCCGAAGGTCGTCTTCCCGTTCATCTCGATGCGCTACGACTACGACCCCGACATGATGGTGCGGGAACTGAAGGAGAAAGGGCTTTACCAGTCCTCGCCGCTGGAGACCCACTGCACTCTGTATCCCCTGCTGAACTACTACTCCTTCGCCAACTGGGGCTGCATGTTCTACAAGCTGAACGCCTCCAGTCACCTGCGGGCGGTGAAGAAGAACAAGAACTACGACCGCGCCACCTACAGCATCAAGTTCCCGCGCGCCGCGAACCTGCCGGATCTCGAACAGCGTCTCCAGGACATCGTTTTCGACATCGCCCGCACCGATGTCGATCCGAAGACGCACGAGCCGGCGCTGGTCGAGATCTTCAGCGAACTCCACGGGGACGAGAACGCGGCCCGTTTCGTGGCCGGCAGCTTTCTCGACATGCGCAGGACGGCCACCCGCATGGGCATCAAGCTCGCCTGAAGGAGGCAGAGATGGACCAGCAGGACCAGCACGACATCCGGGAATCCGACATCGCCGTCATCGGCATGGCATGCCGCCTGCCGGGCGCTCCCTCCGTGGACGCCTTCTGGCGCAATCTGCGCGAAGGCGTGGAGTCGACGACCTTCCTGTCCGACGAGGACCTGCTCGCCGCGGGCGTGGATCCACAGCTCCTCGACGACCCGGGTTACGTCAAGGCCGCCCAACTGCTGCCCGACGTCGAGCAGTTCGACGCCGACCTCTTCCGCGTCACCGCCGACGAGGCGGACATCCTCGACCCGCAGCACCGGCAGTTCCTCGAGTGCGCCCTGGAAGCACTGGAGGACGCCGGTTACGACCCCGGCGCGTACGACGGCGCCATCGGCGTGTACGCGGGCGCCGGAATGAACACGTACCTGCTGAACAACCTGCACGACCGCTACCGCGCCGCCTCCACCCTCGACGACTACCGGCTGATGCTCGCCAACGACAAGGACTTCCTCGCCACCCGGGTCTCCTACAAGCTGGACCTGCGGGGCCCCAGTCTCAGCGTCAACACCGCGTGCTCCACCTCGCTGGTCGCCGTCCACACCGCCTGCCTCAGCCTGATCAGCGGCGACTGCGACACGGCACTGGCCGGGGCGGTGCACATCAAGGTGCCCCAGCGCAAGGGCTACCGCTACCAGGAAGGCATGATCCTCTCCCCGGACGGGCACTGCCGCGCCTTCGACGCCAAGGCGCAGGGCACCATCGTCGGGGACGGCGTCGGCGTGGTGGTCCTCAAGCGGCTGCGCGACGCCCTCGCCGACGGCGACTTCGTCCACGCGGTCATCAAGGGCACCGCCGTCAACAACGACGGTGCGGCGAAGGCCGGTTACACCGCGCCGACCGTCGAGGGCCAGGCGGCCGTCATCCGCGACGCCCAGCAGATCGCCGACTGCCCGCCGCACACCATCGGATACCTCGAGGCGCACGGCACGGGCACCCCGCTCGGCGACCCCATCGAGGTGACCGCGCTCAACGCCGTGTTCGCCGAGGACCCCGAGGGCGCCGGGAGGTGCGCGATCGGCTCGGTGAAGACCAACATCGGCCATCTCGACGTCGCCGCGGGCATGGCGGGCCTGATCAAGACCTCGCTGATGCTGCGCCACGGCGAGCTGGTCCCGAGCCTGAACTTCGAGTCGCCCAACCCGGAGATCGACTTCGCCGCCGGTCCGTTCCACGTCGCCACCGAACTCGCCGACTGGCCCGCCGCGGACGGTGTGCCGCGCCGCGCCGGGGTCAGCGCCTTCGGGATCGGCGGCACGAACGCGCACGTCGTCCTCGAGGCTCCGCCGGCCCGCCCGGCGCCGTCCGTGTCCCGCCCGGCCGAGCTCCTGGTGCTCTCGGCGCGCTCGCCGCAGGCGCTGAAGCGGAGCATGGCCGACCTCGCCCGGCATCTGCGCAAGCACCCGGAGCTCTCGGCCGCCGACGTGGCCAAGACCCTGGGCGTCGGCCGCCGTGCCCAACGTCACCGTTGCGCCGTGGTCTGCTCCGACCTGCGCGAGGCGGCTCTGGCCCTCGCCCTCGCCGACCGCAAGCAGCTGATCATCGGGGAAGGCGCGGCCGGCCGCCCCGACGTGGCCTACGGCGTGGCCGACCGGCTCGGCGACGGCGGCGCGCACGCCGTGGCGCTGCTGCGCGCACTGCCCGCCTACCGCGCGCAGCTCCAGGCGGTGACCGACGCGGACCCCGAAGCGCTCCTTGCCGCCGACGACGCGGCGGCGGCCCTGGTCGCCCAGCTGGCCGCCGCCCGTCTGTTCACCGCGTGGGGGGTGCGGCCCGCCGCCGTGACCGGCGGCCCGGTCGCCCGGCTCGTCGGCGCCTGTCTGTCCGGTGCGCTCACCGCCGCGGAGGCGCTGCGCCTGCTCGACACGGACCCGGCCACCTGGACGGGCGTTCCGCAGACGCCCGCCGACGCTCCCGCGGACGCCGTGCTGCTGCGTCTCCAGCCCGCCGGCGCCGCTCCGGCCGGACTGCACCGCACCGCGCACGCCCTGGCGACGGTGTGGGCCGCGGGAGCCGACGCCGACTGGAGCGCGTTCTACGGCGACGAGCGGCGCGGTCGCGTCCCGCTGCCCACGTACCCGTTCGAGCACAAGCGGCACTGGGTCGAGCCGGACCACCTCGCCGTGGAGCCCGCGCAGCAGCCGGACACGCTGAGCGCGCGGCTCGGTGCGGCGGTCGGGAACGAGAGCGTCGACATCATCACCGAGTTCGTGCGGCACGAGATCGCCAGGGTCCTGGGCGAGGGGAGCGGTCGACTCCCGGAGACCGAACAGAACTTGTTCGACATGGGCCTCGACTCGCTCATCCTGATCGACATCACCGCGCGCCTCGGCGACGCGCTGGGCGAGCAGGTGGAGGCGTCCGCGTTCATCGAGTACCCGACGATCCGCTCCTTCGCCGAGCACCTGGCCGTCGTCCTCAACCTGGTCGAGGACGTCCCGGCGCCGCAGGACGACGTCCGGACCTCGCGTCGGGCCCAGCGGGCGCAGGCCCGCCGGGCGGGGTGAGGCCGACCCTCGTTCCATGACGAAGAGGCCGTTCCCCTCTCCGGGGAACGGCCTCTTCGTCTGTGCCGTGTCAGCCCTTGAACGCGGCGATCAGGCGGGCGGTCGCGGTCAGCAGGCGGTCGGCCACGACGTCGACGTTGCGGGCCTGCCAGGGTTCCAGGCCGGTGCCCTTGACCCACTGGTTGAAGGCGCCCATGGCGGGGCCGCAGTGGATCAGGTAGTCGACGCGCCGGCCGGGGGCGCCTTCGCGGGCCAGCGCGAATCCGTCGTCGAGGTAGGAGCGGAAGGCCAGCGCGAGTCGGCGCTTGGGGTCGGTCTCCGTTGCCGCGCAGGCGTCCTCGAAGGGGCGCCGCAGGTAGGTCTCCTCGATCTGCCGCCGGGTCCTGGCGTCGATGGCGTCGAACGAGTCGTGCATCCGCCACAACTGGTACAGCCGGTCGGCGCGGGCCGGGAGGAAGACGCCGCGCTTGACCGCTCGGGCCCGCACCCCGAGTTCGAACATCTCGCTCCACGGCGTCGGCTCGGTGTCCTGGACGTCGAGGCGCTGGAGCAGGTCCTTGACCTCGGGGCTGGTCGCGGCCTCCACCGTGCACTGGTTGACCGAGCCGGTGACCAGGAACTCCGCCCCGAGGACGAGCGCCGCCGCGGCGGCCTCCGGGGTGCCGATCCCGCCCGCCGCGCCCACGTGCACCTTCGGCGCGCCGGTGACGGCCAGGGCGTCGCGCAGCCGCAGTACCGCGGGCAGCAGCGTGGACAGGCCGGCCGCGCCGGTGAGCCAGCCGCCGTCCGCCTCGACGCACAGGTCGTCCGCCATCGGCAGCCCGGCCGCCCGGGCCGCCTGCCGCTCGGTCGCCTCGCCCCGCTCGACGAGGCCGCGCACCATGTCGTCGGGGGCGGGGCGCAGGAACGCCTCGGCGGTGTCCGCACGGGAGACCTTGGCGATGATCCGGCCGCCCCGGAGGCGGTACCTGACCAGGGCCGGGGTGATCCGCAGGAAGCCGGACGCCTCGACGGTCCCGACGCCGAGCCGCAGCAGCAGATCGACCAGCGCCCGTTCCTCCTCGGGGCAGGCGTGCCGGTGGAGCAGGTTCACGCCGAACGGCCCGCCGGGGCCCAACGAGGCCTGCACAGCGCGGATCCCGTCCTCGACCTCCGCGAGCGGCAGCCCGCCGGCGCCGAGGAAGCCCATGCCGCCGGCCTTGGCGAGCCGTACCACGAGCGCCTCGGACGAGACGCCGCCGTACATCCCGCCCGCCAGATAGGCCAGGCGCAGTCCGTAGCGGGCCCGGAATCCCTGCGCGCCCAGTTCCTCGCCGGACGGCCCGCGCCGGGCCACGGGAACCGGGGCGGCCGGGAGCGCCGGGGCGGGAGCGGGCGGTTCGGCGCGGGCCGGGGCCGGCACGGCGGTGGGCCGGGGCACGGCCGGGGGCCGTGGGCCGGGCTCG
The DNA here is from genome assembly GCF_040655955.1 of Streptomyces sp. NPDC050263. Taxonomy (NCBI): domain Bacteria; kingdom Bacillati; phylum Actinomycetota; class Actinomycetes; order Kitasatosporales; family Streptomycetaceae; genus Streptomyces; species Streptomyces sp. NPDC050263. Next base: position 60,406 of record NZ_JBFAKW010000026.1, read on the forward strand.
GCCGGGGGAAGCGCGAGCGGGGTCGAGGTCTCGCGGATCTTCCGGACCATCTTGGTCAGTGCCCGACCGGGCCCCAGCTCCTCGAACTCGAAGTCGCCCTCGGCCATGAGCCGGCGGACGGTGTCCACCCACCGCACCCGGCCGGTCATCTGACCGGCCAGCGTCTCGCGCACCCGGTCCGCGCGGTACGGCAGGGCGTCCAGGTTCGCGATCACCGGGATCCGCGGCGGCCGGAACTCGGTGACGTCCAGCAGTTCCCGGAACTCGTCGGCCGCGTCGCGCATGTGGCGGGAGTGGAAGGGGGCGCTCACGTTGAGCACCACCACCTGGGCGCCCCGCTCCTCGAACAGCGCCCGGACCCGGTCGATGTCGGCCGTGGGACCGGCCAGCACGATCTGCTCCGGGGCGTTGTGGTTGGCGATGTCCACGGCGGTCGGACCGGCCTCCGACAGCGTCGCCTCCACCAGGTCCAGGCTCAGCCCCAGCACCGCGGCCATGCGGCCGTCGGCGGAGCGGCTCATCAGCTCGCCACGCCGGGCGACCAGCCGCAGCCCGGTGGCGAAGTCGAAGACGTCCGCGGCGAGCAGCGCCGCGTACTCGCCGAGGCTGTGTCCGACGAGCCGGTCCGCCGGGCGCGGATCCTCGCGGGTGCGCCGCTGATGGGCCAGCGCCTCCACCACGTAGAGCGCGGGCTGGGTGAACTCGGTGCGTCGCAGCCGGCCTTCGGGGTTGTTCAGGCAGAGGTCGCGGATCGAGTAGCCGAGGATCTCGTCGGCCTGGGCGACCTGCTCGGGGAACTCGTCGAAGAGGTCCGCTCCCATGCCCTTGGCCTGGGAGCCCTGCCCGGGAAAGCCGTACACCTTCATCCTGCGAGGTCCTTTCGCGTGGGGTGCCGCAGCGGCCGTCGTCGGCACGGGCCCCGGCGCGGTCCGGCGGACGCCGCCGTCGCTCGCGCGCTCCCGTACTCGGGCCAGCCGATGGGTGTCACGGGTGAACGGAGTGAGCAGCGCCAGCGACTCCGAGCCCGAGTCGGGGCGGGCCGCGAGGTGGGCCCGCAGGAAGTTGTGGAGGGTGCCGGACGGCCCGGCGTCGACGTACAGGAACGGGCCCTGTGGTTCCAACTCCCCTATCGTGGCCGCGAATTCGATCGGGTCCCGGGCCACCCGCCACAGATGTCCGACGGTGACCTCGGTCAGCGGCGCGGCCGTCGCGCTGGAGATCATCGGGAGGCGGGGCGGACGGAACTCGACGTCCGCCCAGAGGGCGTCGAAGGCGGGCCTGGACGGGTCCATCAGCCGGGAGTGGAAGGCGTGGGACACCGGCACCCGCTGGTGGGCGATCTCCCTGGCCGTGAGGAGTCGCTCCGCGCGCTCCAGGGCGGCCGGCGGGCCGGACACGACGAAGTGGGCGTCGTAGTTGCGGCCCGCCAGGTCGAGGTCGCGGTGCAGGTCGGGTTCCCGGTCGTACAGGCCGGGTTCGGCGAGCACGGCGAGCATCCCGCCGGGCGCGGCGTCGGCCGCCGAGCGGGCCGTCCCGACGAGCCGTCGCAGACACTCGCCGGGTTCCAGGACCCCGGCCAGGACCGCCGCCGTGTACTCGCCGAGGCTGACGCCCAGCAGCAGGTCGGGGACGACGCCGTACGAGATCAGGGTCTCGGCGAGGGCCAGCTCCACCATCACGATCGCCGGGTGGGTGACGACGGTGTCGGTGAACGGCTCCGAGACCGGGTGGGAGGGGTCGTAGAGGCGGGCGACGACGGAGCCGCCCAGCTCCGGTGCGACGAGGGCGTCCAGGCGGTGCAGCGCGTCCCGGAACACCGGTTCGCCGTCGTAGAGTTCGCGGCCCATCTGGTAGGTCTGCGAGCCCTGGCCGGAGAACATGAAGACGGTCCGCCGACCGGTCGGCGTGGTCATCGGTCCTGGCCCCCGCTCGGAGCCGCGTCGGCCGACGTCCCGACGGCGGACGTCCCGGCAGCCGACTGCTCCGTGAGGTGGGTGGCCAGCGCGTCGAGCGTCGGGTGGTCGTACAGGACGGCGGCGTCCAAGGGGACGCCCAGAGCGTCGCCGACCTCGGAGGCGAAGGACATCCCGGTGATGGAGTCCACGCCGAGCTCCGCGAAGGACGCGCCCGCCGCGATGCGGTCGGGTGTCACCCGCAGCGTCCTGGCGAGGTGCTCCACCAGGAGTTCCCGCACCGCCGGTCCCGGCCCGCCGGACGGGGTCGGCGGGCGGGTCCGCGCGCCGGGGTGCCAGTGGCGCTCGCGTGCGAACGGGTAGGTGGGCAGCGGTACCCGGCGCGGCCGGACGGCCGTCCACAGGCGGTCCCAGTCGAGTTCGCCGCCCGCCGACCAGTGGTCGGCCAGCTCCGTCGACCGTCGCTCGGCGAGCCATCGCTCGACGGTGTCCGGCGCGGCCGGTGCGCCGCCGAAGACCCAGGGGTCGGAAGCCGTGCCCGCGACGAACTTCTCGAGAGCGCCGCGCAGTTCGGCGGTGTCCGCGACCACGAAGGCCACTCGGCTCGGCAGGGCGGTCCGTCCGGTCTGGAGGGTGTGGGCCAGCTCCGGGAGCGACACCGGCGGCCCGTCGCCGAGGAAGGCGAGCAGCCGTTCGGCCACCGCCCGCAGCCGGTCGTCGTCGCGCGCCGAGAGCGGGACGATCTGCGGTCCGGGCCGCGGCTGTTCCCGGCGCGGCTCGGCCGGGATGTACTCCTCCAGCACGAGGTGGGCGTTGGACCCGGTGGCGCCGAAGGAGCTGAGAGCGGCCCGTCGCGGTCCCCCGGTCGCGGGCTCGGGCCACGGCTGGGCCCGGTGCTGGAGGCGGAACGGCGTGTTCTCCAGGTCGAGCAACGGGTTGACGGTCTCGGAGTGCAGGGTGGGCACGAGGGTGCGGTGGTGGAGCTGGAGCACCGCCTTGGTCAGCCCGGCCACGCCGCCCGCCGACTCCGCGTGGCCGATGTTGGACTTCACCGATCCCAGGGCGCAGAAGCCGTTGTCGTCGGTGTGCCGGCGGAACGCCCGCACCAGGCCCTGGACCTCGATGGGATCACCGAGCCTGGTGCCCGTGCCGTGCGCCTCGACGCAGCCGATGGTGCGCGCGTCGACGCCGGCCCGGTCGAGCGCCTCGGTGACGACGGCGGCCTGGGCGACGGGACTGGGCACGCTGACCCCGCTGGCGGCGCCGACGTGACTGACGGCGGAGGACCGGATCACGGCGTAGATGTGGTCGCCGTCCCGCTCGGCGAGGTGCAGCGGCTTGAGGACGACGGCGCCGACGCCCTCCGCGGAGACCCACCCGTCGCCGTCCGCCCCGAACGAGCGGGAACGGCCGGTGCCGGAGTGCATGTTGACCGCGCCGTAGGTCTGGTATTTCGCGGGGTGCAGCGACAGGTTCACCCCGCCGGCGACGGCCACCTCGCTCTCCCCCCGGGCCAGGCTCTCCACCGCGAGGTGCACGGTGGTCAGGGACGAGGAGCAGAGCGTGTCCACCGCCATGCTCGGGCCGTGGAAGTCGCAGAAGAACGACACCCGGTTGGCGATCATTCCCTGGTTGAGGCTCACCGGCAGCGGTCGGCCGTCCACCGGCTCCGCCTGGGCGCCGATCAGGGAGTAGTCCTTGTGCATGACCCCGGCGAAGACGCCGACCGGGCGGCGCCGTTCGGGCCCCCGGGGCGCGACCAGCGTGGCCGGGGTGTAGCCGGCGTTCTCGATCGCCTCCCAGCAGGTTTCCAGGAACAGCCGCTCCTGCGGGTCGGTGATCTCCGCCTCGGGCCGGGAGATCCGGAAGAAGTCGGAGTCGAAGCGGTCGGCGTCGGAGAGAAAGCCGCCCCACCGGGACAGCGGCCGCTCCGTTGCGCTGGACAGCGTCTGCCACTCCCAGCGGTCCGTGGGGATCTCGGTGACGGAGTCGCGGCCCTGGAGGAGGTTGCGCCAGTACGCGCCGAGGTCGTCGGCGCCCGGGTACCGTCCGGCCATGCCGATCACGGCGACCGGGACGGGTGCGGAACGCGCGGAGGCGGCCGGGGCCCGGGCGGCGGAGAGCGTACGACGGGACAGCACGGGTCGTTCGAGCGGCGGGCGTCCGGTGGCCGGGCCGGTCCAGCCCTCCACCACGGCATGGGCGTTGGTGCCGCCGTCCGCGAAGCAGCTGACCGCCGCGACGAGCGGTGCGTCGGGCCAGGGGGCGAGGCCGCGGTGGAAGGTGAACGGGGTCGCGTCCAGGTCGAAGTGGGCCGGCGGCTCCTGACCGGACAGGAACGGCGCCAACTGCCGGTTGCGCAGCATCAGGACGACCTTGATGAACCCCGCGATGCCCTCCGCGCACTGCGGATGCCCGATGTTCGGCTTCACCGAGCCCAGGCTGACCGGCACTTCGGAGGAGTCCCGGTAGACGGCCCGGATCGCCTTGAGTTCGGTGAGGTCGTGCACCGCCGAACCGGCCGCGTTGGTCTCGACATGGGCCACGTCATCGGCCCGACGACCGCTGCGCTCCAGCGCCTTGGCCATCACCGCCCGCTGCGCGGCCGGGTTGGGCGAGGCGGGTCCGGCGGTGCGGCCGTCGTTGTTGACGGCGCTGCCCTTGAGCACCGCCTGCACCCGGTCGCCGTCGGCGAGGGCGCGGGCGAGCGGCTTGAGCACGACCACCCCGGCGCCCTCGGCGAGGACGATGCCGTCGGCCCGCCGGTCGAAGACATGGAACGCGGGCTCGGGGCTGAGCACCCCGCGCCGGTCGAACAGCCGGTGGCCGGCGTCGTCGGCGAGCAGGGTCACTCCGCCGACGACGGCGGCCTCCGCGTCGCCGTCGCGCAGCGCCTGCGCGGCGGCGTGCAGGGCGACCAGCGCGGACGAACACGCGGTGTCGACGACCACACTGGGCCCGCGCAGGTCGAAGTAGCGGGAGATGTTCGCGGCGAGGTAGTTCTGTCCGACGGCCACGATGGGGTTCCGGGTCCGGCTCAGCGTCGCGTCGTCGGGGAGGTGTCGGCTGCGGGCGCCGATGTAGACGCCGACGTCGCGGCCCTTGAGGTCGGTCGGCCGGTAGCCGGCGTCGCCGAGGGCGAACAGGGTCTCCTCCAGCAGGACCAGCGCCTGCGGGTCCATGGCGACGGCGTCCTCGTCGGACAGCAGGAAGAAGCCCGGGTCGAACCCGTCCCGGTCGATCAGCCCGGCGACCAGGCCGTCGTGACCGCCGCCCCAACGGTCCGCGGGGACGGGGGCGATGGCGCAGCGGCCTTCGCCGAGCAGCCGCCAGTAGGCGTCCAGGTCCGGCGCGCCGGGGAATCGGCAGGACATGCCGATGACGGCGATGTCGTGCGGTCCGACGGCGCCCTGGGGCGCGTACGCCGGAACGTCGGCGGGCACGGGACGCGGGCCGGGGAGGGGCTCCGGGCCGGGGACGGGCTCCGGGGCCGGCGCGGGTTCTCCGGCGGGCCCGGAGCCGAACGCCGCGGCGAACTCCGCCGGATGCTCCTGCGCCAGCCACCCCACGAACGACTCCACCGTGGAGTGGTCGATGAGTGCGGAGGGATCCGGTTCGACCCCCAGTCGGCTCCCGACCTTGCGCAGCAACTGCACCATCACGATCGAGTCCGTCCCGAAGTCCTCGATCGGCACGTCGGCGGCGAGCCTGGCCGGATCGAAGTGCAGCTGCTCGGCGATCAGGCCGAGCAGCCACGCGGCAGCGGCCTCGATGCCGTCCCCCGCGGGCGGGGTCGGGGCGGCGGGCCGGGCCGGGACGGCTGCGTGGGCCCGGGCGGCTTCCGGGAGTTCGACACGGCGTCGCATCAGCAGCTCGGGACGCCAGGCGGCCGCGTCGCGGATCACCGCGGGCAGGACCACGGGCCCCGCGCCGTGCGTCAGCAGATGGTCGAGCAGGGCGGTTCCCTCGGACTCGGACACACTGCCCAGACCGGTGCGGAGATAGCCGGGCCCAGGCGTCTCGTCGCCCATGCCCACACCGCTCCAGGACGGCCACTGGACGCTGAGCAGCGGCAGGCCGTGCGGCTTGGCCGTGGCCAGGTAGTCCGCGTAGGCGTTGGCCATGGCGTAGTCGCTCTGGCCGACGGCCGCACCGGGCACGACGGCCGCGACCGAGGAACACAGCGCGAAGAACCTCAGCGAGTGCCCCGCGAAGCAGTTCACCAGCGCGTCGAGACCCGCGACCTTGGGGTCCACCACGGCCCGGACGGCATCGGCCGGCTTGCCCACGAAGGCGAGATTGTCGCGGTCGGCGACGCCGGCGCAGTGGATGACACCGCCGACCGGCCCCAGCTCCCGTTCGGCCTCGCGCACCGCACGGGCCAGCTCGTCGGCGGCGGAGGCGGAACCGTCCAGCGGAACCGACAGCACCCGCACCCGCGCCCCGGCCCGCTCCAGGCCGATCAGCGCGTCCAGCCGGCGCCCGAGCGCATCGTCGCCGACGCGGGACTCCCAGTGGGCCCGGTCGGGCAGCCGCGTCCGGCCGGTGAGGACGAGCCGACGCACGCCCCAGTGCCGTACGGCGTGCCGGGCGAAGGCGAGGCCGAGGCCGCCGGTGCCGCCGGTGATCCAGAGCGTCTCGTTCTCGGGGAACGGGGTCATGCCGTCGCCGCGACCGGCGGTCGTCTCCCGCAACACGGCCCGCAACCGCTGACCGGACCGGTGGCACACCTCGGGGTCCTCCCCGGTGTCGGCGAGTTCGGCGGTGATCTGCCGGACCACCGTCAGGTCGTCGTCGAGCGGGTCGACGTCCACGTGCCGCGAGCGGACGTTGGCGTACTCGCTCTGGAGCATCCGGTACAGGCCGACCCGGGACGCGCCCGCGAGGTTGACCGGTTGCTCCAGGTCAAGGGTCTCCAGGCCCCGCGTGACGCCGAGCAGCACGACCGGCTCGGCGGCCGAGGCCCGCGCGACCGTCTGCTGCACCCAGGGCAGCCAGCCCTCGGGCTCGTCGTGCGATCCGGCGTTCGCGCACCCGGTCAGATCGACGCACGCCCGGAACCTCTCGGAATCGGCCAGGTCACCGGCCTCCAGCACCACCGCCTCCGGCAGCTGACGCGCGAGCCGCTCCGCCAGCTCCCGGGTGTCCGGGGTCGCGAGGACGGCGACCGGGCCGGGCAGCGCGCCGCCGGCGTCCGGGGCGGCCGGTTCCCAGCCCTTGGTGAGCAGCCGGGTGCCGTCCGGTGGCGGCGTCGGGGTGTTCCCGAGAGCGCCGGGATACCGCTCGTCCAGGTGCGCGGCCAGATCCCGGATGGTCGTGTACTCGAAGAGCAGCGTGGGCGGCAGGCTCTGTCCGATCGCCTGCTCCAGCCGGGTGACGAGCTCCAGGACGCTCACCGAGTCGATGCCCAACTCGTAGTAGCCGACGCCGATATCGAGCGTCCCGGGGTCCCGCGCCAGCCCGTCGGCCAGGAGTCGGCGCACGCGTTCCTGCGTGGACGTCGGCGACGTCCCGGCCCGGGCCTCGACTGCCTTGCCGGGCACGGCCGCAGAGCGGATCAGCTTGCTCGCCAACCCACGGACCTCGGCAAGCACGTGCCCGTCGCCGTCCACGAACTCGACGGTCAGCCGGGCGAGTTCGTCCCGCCGGGTCAGCGACGACCGCAGCACCCGGGCCGTGCAGGGGCCGTTGAGGGGAGCGACCGCGCGGAAGGACTCGACGTACATCGGCAGGAAGAACGCCTCTCCGGCACCGCCGTCCCCGGCCAGCAGCCCACCGGCCGCCACCGCACCGCCGAGCAGCAGCCCGGGATGGAAGAGATGCCCGCTGCTCTCGGCGCCGACCGGCGGCGTGAGTTCGGCGATCAGCTGCTCGGCGTCCTCCCACACCCGCCCACCGGCTCGAACGGCTCCGCTGTAGAGCTGCCCGAGACGGCCGTCCCGGTCGTAGAGCGCGCCCAGGTCCTCGGGTACGCCGGTCGGCTCGGGGGCGGCAGGCCGCTTCGCGAACCGCACTCGGTCCGTGCGGACCACCTCGGCGGTGGCGTAGGGCGAGGCGTCCGGCTGATCCCGGTCCTCGATCCGCACCGTCCAGCGGTCCCGGCCGACGGGGCTGCCGTCGAGGACGATCCGGACGGGCGCCTCGGGCGTCACGACCAGCGGGCGCAGCGCCGTCAGATCGCGCAGCTCCAGGGTGTCGTACGGGTGTCCCTGTTTGCGGAACGCCTGGTGGACGAGGTCGATGTAGGCGAGGGCGGGGAGCAGCAGTCGGCCGGAGACGCGATGGCCTGCGATGACGGGGGTGTCGGCGGTGAGGGTGATCTCCTCGTTCACGCTGGTCGTCCCAGGCGCCTCGGGCGCCCGGTACCAGCACCTGTCCCGCGCGAACGGATACCCCGGCAGCTCCACCCGCGCCGGCGACGTGCCGCCGTACGACCGCCGCCACTCGACGGCCTCCCCGGCGACCCAGGCGGCGGCCAGCGCCTCCGCGTCCGGCGTCTGCGCGCCCGGCGCCGCAGCGACGGCCGCGGGCCGCGCGGACCGTCGTACGACACCCGTCCGCACGCCGGGCGCGGCGTCGCCGTCGGCCCGGAACGCGTCGAGGCGGGCCGCCAGTTCGGCGCAGTCGTCGAAGACCACGGCCAGCCGATGGGCCATCGCCTCCCGGCCGGACTGAAGGGTGTGGGCGAGGGAGGCCGGGTCGGTGGCCGCGCCCTCGGTGCGCAGGAAGTCCGCCATCGTCGCGGCGTAGGCGTCGAGTCGGGCGCGGTCCCTGGCCGAGAGGGTGAGGACGTACGGTGCGCGGGCCTGGTGCGTGGCGTCGGGTCGGGGCTGCACGTACTCCTCCAGCAGGACATGGGCGTTGGAGCCGCCCGCGCCGAACGCGCTGACCGCGGCGGTGCGCGGCAGCGAGCGGCCCGTTGCGTCGACGCGCGGGGACCAGTCGGCCAGTTCGCGCTGTACGCGCAGCGGCGCCGCGTCGAAGTCGATGTTCGGGTTGAGCTGTTCGGCGTGCAGCGACGGGACCAGCAGGCCGTGCCGGAACTGCAGCAGCACCTTGGTGACGGCCGCCATGCCGGCCGCCGACTCGGCGTGCCCGATGTTGGACTTCACCGAGCCGATCGGGATCTTCCGACCAAGCGGCTCATGGCCTTTGAACGCGCGCAGCAGGCCGGTGACTTCGACCGGGTCGCCGAGGGAGGTGCCGGTGCCGTGGGCCTCGATGTAGTCCAGGTCGGCGGCCGTCCAGCCCGCGCGGGACAGCGCGTCGGCGACCAGGTCGCCCTGCGCCTTGGCGTTCGGGACGCTGAACCCCTTGCCCGCGCCGCCGTGGTTGACGGCGGACGCCTTGATCACGGCGAGGATCCGATCCCCGTCCGCCTCGGCGGCCGAGCGGCGCTTCAGCAGCACCGCGCCGGAGCCCTCGGCGGGCACATAGCCGTCGCCGTCCGCTCCGAAGCTGCGGCAGCGCCCGTCCGTGGACAGGAACCCGCCCCTGCTGAGCTGTAGGTACTTCAGCGGATGGCTGGAGATGTTCACCCCGCCGGCCACGGCCGTGTCGCAGTCCCCGCCCCGGATGGCCTGGCAGGCCAGGTGGATGGCGGCCAGCGAGGAGGAGCACATGGTGTCCAGGCCGACGCTCGGCCCGTCGAAGTCGAAGAAGTACGACACCCGGTTGGCGACGGAGGCGTACGAGGAGGAGGTCGCCACGCCCTCGCCGCGCAGCGCCTCCTCGACGCCGTAGAGCTGGTAGTGGCCGTACATCATGCCGACGAACACTCCGGTGCGGCTGCCGGCCATGCCCTCGCGGGTGAGACCGGCGTCCTCCATCAGGTGCCAGACCGTCTCCAGGAAGATCCGCTCCTGCGGGTCGATGTGGTCGGCCTCCAGTTGCGACATGCGGAAGAACAGCGGGTCGAACCGGTCCACGTCCCGCAGGAAGCCGCCCCACTTCCCGTACGACCTGCCCACGGCGTCCGGGTCGGGATCGAAGTAGCGCGAGTGGTCCCAGCGGTCCAGGGGGATCTCCTCGACGCAGTCCCGGCCCTCGCGCAGGTTGCGCCAGAACTCCCTCAGGTCGTCGGCCTGGGGGTAGCGTCCGCTCACGCCGACGATGACGATGTCGTCGTCCCGGCCGACCGGTCGGGGCTCAGGAGCATCGGGCAGGGTGACCGTGACGGTCGGGCGGGACACGGCTGCGGACACCGGGGCGGGAACCTCGCCCACGACCTCCGCCAGCCGCCCGCCGTGTTCCTCCAGGAAGTACCCGGCGAGTTCGGCCACCGTGAAGTACTCGAAGAACAGCGTCTTCGACAGCGGCCCGAAGTTCTTCTCCAGCTCCCGGGTCAGGCTCAGCACCAGCAGCGAGTCGATGCCGTACCGGTCGAACTGCTCGTCCGTGTCGATGTCCTCGACCGGCATCTTCAGCTCCTCGGCGAGGAGTTCGCGCAGGAACTGTTCGGTGGCGGCCCGCAGGTCCGGGGTGTCGGCCGCGGCGCGCGCGGGCAGGGCCCGCGTGGTGTGCTCGGCGTCCAGGGCCCGTTGGATCACGGCGGTGTCACCGGTGGCGAGCAGCAGCCGGGGCGCCCGGCCCGCCAGCGCCCGCTCGAGACCGTCGAGCGCAAGGTCCGAGGGGAGCGGGCTGAAGCCGAGTTCCCGCCGCATGGCCTGCCGGGCGGCGGCGTCCATGGTCATGCCGCCGTCCCGCCACAGCGGCCAGTTCACCGCGAGGCCGCGCCCGGGGCGGTGCTCCTCCCGGCGGCGCTGGACGAAGTGGTCCAAGTACGCGTTGGCGTAGGCGTAGTCGGACTGTCCGACGCTGCCCAGGACCGCCGCCGTGGAGGAGAAGGCGACGAAGTACTCCAGCGGTTCGTCCCGCGTCTCCTCGTCCAGCCACCGTGCGCCCAGCACCTTGGGCGCGAGTACGGCCTCGGCGTCCGTACGGGACTTGCGCAGGACGAAGCCGTCCCGCAGCACCCCGGCCGCGTGCAGCACGCCCGCGATCCGCCCGAACCTCTCGCGTGCGGTGCGGACCAGTGCGGTCACGTCCGCCCGCCGGGTGATGTCGGCCGTCACGTGGAGGATGCGCGTGCCACCGTCGACGAGCCGGTCGATCCGGGCCTGTGCTGCGGCCGACGGCACTGTCCTGGACGCGAGCACGATGGAGGCCCCGCGGGCCGCGAGCCGCTCGGCGAGGAGCAGTCCGATGCCGCCGGTGCCGCCGGTCACCAGATGGGCCCCGGGCGCGGCGAACGGCGAGACCGCGGCCGCGGCCGGCAGGGCGGCCGTCCGCCAGGCGCCGACCTGCCGCTGACGCCCGTCCGTACGGACCTCCACCGCGCTCTGGACGGCGCCGAGTTCGGCCGTGACGACCGCAGCGAGGTCGGCCCCGGCCGGGTGGGCGACGGCGGTCATCAGCAGACCCGGGTACTCGGCCCGTACCGCCCGCGCAAACCCGCTGATCGCCGCGTGCGCGGGCGCTCCCTCGGGGTGGACGTACAGATAGCGGACCGGTCCCGCGCTCCGGGCGATCCAGGCCCGGCAGAACGCGAGCGCGGTGTGGAAACCGTCGTCGAACGCTTCCCGTGCGTCCCCTTCCCCGGACGCCGGATGGACGACCGCGACCGGACCCGCCGCCGACTCGGCGACGAGCCGCTCCGGTTCGAACCCGGCCGTCGGGTCCACGGACACGACCCGGACGCCGGTCCGCTGGGCCAGCCGCTCGCCGAGGCCGTCGTCGCCGAGGACCACCAGGGTCTCGGGCAGCGGCGCACCGCCGTCGGCGCTGCTCTCCCGCCAGTACGGCTCGAAGGAGAGCAGCGGATCGGCAGGCTTCGGCAGTGCCCGCAGGGTGAACCGTTCGATGCGGGCCAGGACCGTGCCGTCGTCGTCCGTCAGCAGGATGTCGAAGACCCGCAGCCCGGCCGTGGAGCCGTCGTCGGTGCGTCGCGCGTAGGCGTGGCAGGCGTCGGGGAGCCGGTCGGCGGTCAGCTCCACCACCCCTGCCGAGTAGGGGAGACGGGCGGGCGCCTCCGGGTCGTCGTCCGGGTCGAAGGAGATGCTGCCGGCCGTCTGGAGCGCGGCGTCCATCAGCGCGGGGTGGAAGCGGTAGGCGCCGGCGCCTTCGCGCAGGTGCGGCGGGGTCGCCAGGCGGGCCAGCGCCTCGCCGTTGCCGGTCGTCAGCCGCTCCACGGCCCGGAAGGACGGCCCGTAGTGGAAGCCGGTCTCCTCGACGCGGCGGTAGTAGTCCGCACCGGTCGACTGTCGTGCGCAGCGCGCCCGGACGGCGTCCAGGTCGAGCTTCGCCGGGCCGTCCGGGGCGCCGGCGACGAGGACGCCGGTCATGTGCGGACGGCCGGCGGCGGTCAGGATCTCGAAGGCGGCGCCGTTGAGCCGGACCCGCAGATCCACGCTCTCTCCGGCGTCGACGGTGACCGGGGCCGCCCAGGTGACGTCCTCGACCCGGCGCACCGGCAGAGCGTCATCGCGCGACAACTCCCCGGCGGCTCGCGCCATTTCCAGCAGGACGACGCCGGGCAGGATCGGTGTCCCGCCCGCCACGTGGTCGCGGAGGTAGAACTCCCGCCCGGTGAGCCGCTTGCCGAACTCCTGGGCGCCGACGGTGGTTGCGGTCACGTCCAGCAGCGGGTGCGTGACGTCCCGGGTGACCCAGTGCCGGGTGCGCTCGAAGGGGTAGGTGGGCACCCGCACCCGGCGGACGGCCGCCCCCTCGTACAGCCCGGTCCAGTCGATGTCCTCCCCGCCGGTCCACAGGTCCGCGAGCGCGTCGAGGTCGTGCTCGCCCAGCAGCGCGTCCACGTACCGCTGCCAGGACGGGCCCCGCTCCTCCCGCCGGGCCGCCTTGACCCGTCCCTGGGAGACACCGGTCACCGGCTCCCCGGCGACGAACGCGTCCAGCAGGTCGAGCGCCTGCCGACGGTCCCCGGCGACGACCGCCAGCCGCTCCGGCATCGGGTCGCGGACCACCTGGAGGGTGTAGGCGACGTCCGCCAGGGCGGAGGCCTCCCCGCGCAGGTGCGCCGCGAGCCGCTCCGCGTAGGCGGTCAGCGCCGTCCGGCTGCGCGCCGACAGGACCAGCAGCACCGGGCGCGATGCGTCGCCCGCCGGTACGGCGTCCGCGGCGGGCGGCTCCTCCAGCACCAGGTGGGCGCCGGCGCCCCCGAACCCGAAGGAGCTGAGGCCCGCACGGCGGGGCAGCGCACGGCCCCGGTCGTCGCGGCCGGGCTCCCACGGGACGGACTCGGTGACGATCCGGAAGGGGCCGCCGTCCAGGTCGAGATAGCGGTTCGGCTCGACGACGTGCAGGCTCGCCGGGACGGTCCCGTGCCGCATCGCGAGCACCACCTTGAACAGGCCCGCCATCCCGGCCGCCGCCTCCAGGTGGCCGAGGTTGCTCTTCACCGAGCCCAGACCGCACGTCGGGGTCGCCGGCAGCGGCCTGCCCGCCTCCTCGTACAGGCGGGTGAAAGCGGTGCGCAGTCCGGTGACCTCGATCGGGTCGCCCAGCGCGGTGCCGGTGCCGTGCGCCTCGACATAGCCGACGGCGGCCGGGTCGGTGCCCGCGAGGCGGTGCGCGCGGGCGATGACGTCGGCCTGCGCGTCGGGGCTGGGGGCGGTCAGCGAGTTGGTGCGGCCGCCGTGGTTCACCGCGGAGCCCCGGATCACCGCGTGCACCGGGTCGCCGTCGCGCTCGGCCGCCGCGAGGTCCTTGAGGACCACCGCGCCGACGCCCTCGCCGCGTACGTATCCGTTGGCGCGGCTGTCGAACGTCTTGCAGCGGCCGTCCGCGCTGAGCATCTCGCTCTTGCTGAGGGCCACGTACAGCGACGGGTCGAGGATCAGGCTCACCCCGCCGGCGATCGCGAGGTCGCAACTGCCGTCGCGCAGCGCCGACACCGCCTGGTGGATCGCGGTCAGGGAGCTGGAGCAGGCGGTGTCCACGGCGACGCTGGGCCCGCGCAGATCGAGGAGGTAGGACACCCGGTTGGGGATGACGGACAGGGCGGCGCCGGTGATGGTGTGGGGGTCGGTGCCGCGCCCGGCGGCGCGCTGCACCTGAAGGTAGTCGGAGTTGGTGACGCCGAGGAAGACCCCGACCCGGCGGCCGGCCAGTTCGGACGGTCGCAGGCCCGCGTCCTCGATCGCCGTCCAGACCACTTCGAGGACCAGCCGTTGCTGCGGGTCCATGAGCTGCGCCTCGCGCGGGGAGATGCCGAAGAACGCTGCGTCGAACCGGTCCACGTCGGGTACGAAGCCTCCCCAGCGGGAGCGGGAGTGCTCGCCCTCGCGCGGATCGCCGGCCACTTCGCGCCAGTCCCAACGGTCGGCGGGGATCTCCTCGATCAGGTCGTGCCCGTCGGCCAGGTGCCGCCAGAAGACGTCCAGGTCGGGCGATTGCGGGAGACGGCCCGCCATGCCGAGGACGGCCACCCCGGACGAGGCTTCGGCGCGGCTGGGTTCGGCGGCCACGACCGGAGCGGGCACGGTCCGTGCCCCGTGACGGCTCCGCAGCTGCGGGTGGGCGTGCAGCAGGTGCTGCGCCATGGCGGTCACGGTGGGGTACTGGTAGAAGGCGGTCGGGAAGACCTCGACGCCGAGAACCTTGCCGACGCGGGTGCTCAGGGTGGTGAAGCCGACGGAGTTCAGGCCCAGTTCGCCGAGCGGCCGGTCCCGGGAGACGCGGTCCGCCGGCACTTCGGCGACCTCCGCCACCAGCCGGGTCAGCTCGTCCGCGAGGGGCTCCGCGAGCGGCTCCGGGCGGTCCTCCCGGGTTTCGACGGGGGCCGCGTCGCCGAACTCGGCCCGCAGTTCGTCCAGCGGCGCCGAACCGAGCCGCTTGCGGTCGGTCTTGCCGTTCAGGGTCTGCGGGAACTCCCGCAGCGGCACGAGGACGTCGGGGACCATGTAGTCCGGCAGCCAGGCGCGCAGCGGTGCGGGGTCGACCGGTTCGCCCGGTCCGGTGTGGAAGCCGCGCAGCATGACGCCGGTGCTCCCGGCCGCGGCGGCGGGCACCACCACGGCCTCGGCCACCCCGGGCAGCCTGCGCAGCGCGGCCTCGATCTCGCCGGGTTCGACGCGGTAGCCGCGCACCTTGACCTGGGCGTCGGCCCGACCGAGGTACTCCAGCGGGCCGTCGGGCAGCGACCGTACGAGATCCCCGGTGCGGTACAGGCGCGGGGAGAGCTCGGGGGTGAAGGGGTTGGGGACGAAACGGTCGGCGGTGAGGTCCGGGCGGCCCACATAACCGGTGGCCAGGCCGTCGCCGCCGATGTGGAGTTCGCCCGGGACGCCGGGCGGCACCGGTTGGCCGTGCTCGTCGAGGACCAGGAGCTGGGTGTTGGCGACGGCCCGGCCGAGGTGCACGCGCTCGCCGGTGCGCAGCCGGCCGACGGCGGACCAGATGGTCGTCTCGGTGGGGCCGTAGAGGTTCCAGGCCGTGCGGGTGCGGGCGGCCAGGGCGTCGGCGGTGTCCTGGTCGAGGGCTTCGCCGCCGCACAGGGCGGTCAGCCCGGGGTCGCCCGGCCAGCCCGCGGCGAGCAGCATCTTCCAGGTGCTCGGGGTGGCCTGCATGACGGTGGCGCCGCAACGCTCCAGGTGGCGGCGGAGCTTCAGGCCGTCCTTGGCGACGTCGGCGGGGGCGATCTCCACCCGGCCGCCCGCCACCAGCGGGAGGTACAGCTCCAGGGCGGCGATGTCGAAGCAGACGGTGGTCAGGGCGAGCAGTGTGTCGTCGGGGCCGAGGCCGGGCTCCTCCCGCATCGAGGTGAGGAAGTTGACCAGGGCGCGGTGCGGGACCGCTACGCCCTTGGGGCGGCCGGTGGAACCGGAGGTGTAGATGATGTAGGCGGTGTCCTCGGGCCCGGCCGCCCGCCCGGTGGACCGGGTCTCGCCATCGGGCCGGTCCATCCTGAGCCTCGGGACGGCGAGGTCGCCGAGGGCGCTCTCGGCCGTGCCGGTGGTGAGGACGAGGTGCAGCCGGGCGTCCTCGGCCATGTAGGTGAGGCGGTCGACGGGGAAGGTCGGGTCCAGCGGCACATAGCTGCCGCCTGCCTTGAGCACCGCGAGCAGCGCGACGGGCAGGTGCGGGCGATCGACGAGGACGCCGACGGCCCGGCCGGGTTCCACGCCGCGTGCCCGCAGTCGCCCGGCGAGCCGGTCCACGTGTTCGGTCAGCTCGCGATAGGTGAGCGACTCCGTGCCGCTGGTGACGGCGATCGCGTCGGGGCGGCGGGCGGCCTGCTCCTCGACCAGGTCGGTCAGGTTCCGCTCGCGGGGGTAGTCACGGCGGGCCCGCTGCCACTGTCCCTCCAGCCGCTGCCGTTCCTCGCCGGTGAGGAGGGGCAGCCGGCCGACCGGGCGGGTCGGTTCGGTCAGGGCGGAGCGCAGCAGGGCCAGGAAGTGGTCGCCGAGCCGGCGGACGGTGTCCTCGTCGAAGAGGTCGGGGTCGTACTTCAGGGTGAACGAGCAGTCGGCCGCCCCTTCGACGACCTCCAGGGTCAGATCGAACTCGCCCTCCTGGTGCACCCCGTCGAACACTGCGCGCACCAGGTCCCGGTCGCCGCCCTGCTCCACCCAGTTCTGGAAGTAGAAGGCCACCCGGAACAGATCGGCGGTGTCGGTGCGGCCCGCCTGGCGCATCGCCTCGGTGAGGGAGATCAGCGGGAAGTGGGAGTGCTCCAGGGCGTCCAGGACGGTGCGGTGCACCTGCCCGGAGAGGGCGCCGAAGTCCTGCTCGGGGTCGACGTCGGCCTGCAGGACGACCATGTTCATGAAGTAGCCGAGAGTGTCGTCGAACCGGGCCGAGGGACGCCCGGCGGCCGGGGTGCCGACCCTGATCCCGCGTTGCCGGGTGTAGCGGTGGAGCAGGGTGAAGAACCCGGACAGCATGACCCCGAACAGCGAGGTGCGCCGCTCGGCCGCGAACTCCCTTGCCGCCTGCACCAGTCGGGCGTCGATCCGGCCCTCGACGGCTGCTCCCCGGCGCCCTGGCAGCAGCGGGCGCGGACGGTCGTAGGGCAGCGCCGGCGGCTCGATGTCGCCGGCCAGGCGGCGCAGCCAGTAGTCGCGCAGGCGGGTGCCCTCGGGGCCGGCGAGCAGGTCGCGCTGCCAGGCGGTGAACTCGGCGAAGGCGCCCTCGACCCGCGGTGGGGCGGGGCGCCGTCCCGCCCTGGCCTCCCGGTAGCCGGTGGTCAGTTCGCGCAGGAAGGCGGCGATGGAGACGCCGTCGAAGACGATGTGGTGGAAGGCGAGCAGCAGCACCTGGCCGCCGTCGCCCTGGGTGAACAGGGTGACCCGCAGCAGTGGGCCGTGCTCCAGGTCGAAGGGGCGGCGCGCCTCCTCCCTGATCCGCTCGCGGACCGCCGGCTCGTCCGTGACGGCCAAGTACCGCTGCTGGAAGTGCAGTTCCTGCCAGGCGGCGACCGTACGCACCGGGCCTTCGTCGGTGGTGCGGATCGTGGAGCGCAGGCTGTCGTGCCGGTCGACGATGCCTTGGAGCGTCAGCCGCAGCGCGCCGACGTCCACGCCCGGGTCGAGGCGGAAGGCGAGCGGCAGGTTGTAGGCGTACGTGCCCGGGGTCGTGCGCTCGATGACCCACAGGGCGCGCTGGCCCTCCGAGAGGGGGTGCTCGGTCACCGGGCCCTCGGTGACGACGACCGGGGGCGGGAGCACGGCGGTTGTGACGCCGAGGAGGCCGGACTCGGCGTAGTGCCGGGCCAGTTCGCGCAGGGTCGGGTGGTCGTAGAAGTCGCCGAGCGAGACCGTCACGCCGAACGCGTCGGCGATCCCCGTGACGATCTTCATTCCGGTGAGCGAGTCGAAGCCGTACGACGCGAGCGGCCGGTCCGGGTCGATGTCCTCGTCGAGCTTGAGGCACCGTGCGACGACGGCCGCGAGCCGGTTCTGGAGCTCCCCGGAGGGGGCCGCCCGGGCGATCCGCGCCGCAGGCGCGGTGTCCGCGGCCGGGGAGTCCGGCGCGGCGGGGCGCAGGCCGTCGCTCTCGGAGACGATCACATGCTGGCCGCGCGGACGGCCGTCCGCACCTGTGCCGCCGGTCACCGTGACATCGCCGAAGCCCTGTTCCCGCAGCAGCCGTCGCCAGGTCTGCGGGGCGACCAACGGGGAGTCGGGCAGGCGCAGTTCGCCGTCGTCGAAGAGCCACCAGCCGTCCAGCACCCCGCCCACGACGGTGGTGGAGTCCCGGACCTCGGTCAGCTCGTTGAGGACCAGCCAGCCGTTCGGCCGCAGCAGGTCCTTGGC
Source organism: Streptomyces sp. NPDC050263 (assembly GCF_040655955.1). NCBI lineage: Bacteria > Bacillati > Actinomycetota > Actinomycetes > Kitasatosporales > Streptomycetaceae > Streptomyces > Streptomyces sp. NPDC050263. Next base: position 78,596 of record NZ_JBFAKW010000026.1, read on the forward strand.
CTTGCCGAGGGTGGCGCGCAGGTCGCGGGTGGCGTGCACGACGTTGGTGGCGAGGACCATGTCGTACGTCCCGGGGGCGAAGCCCTGTTCCGCCAGGCCTCGTTCGAGGTCCAGGACACGGAAGTCGAGGAAGTCCGGGGTGCCGTACACGGGGCGCAGACGGGCCTCGGCGTGGTCGAGGAAGTGCTGCGAGATGTCGGTGAACCAGTAGGTGACGCGGTCGGCGTACGGCGCGAGCAGCGGCAGCACCGTGTCCGTGGTGGCGCCGGTGCCGGCCCCGAACTCGACCACGCGCAGCCGCTCCCCGGGGGCCAGTCGCGCGATCCGCTGCTCCAGGTAGGCGTCCACCGCGTCGCGGACCAGTTCGTTGAAGGAGTCGGTGAGCGGATTGGCCTTGTAGAAGTCCGCCACCAACGCCATCGAGGAGCCGGGGAACATGATCTCGGTGGCGCGTGTCTCCCCGCGCAGGATCTGCGGGTAGGAGAGCAGGAAGAGCCGGGTCAGGGTGACCGTCGCGGCCAGGTCGGGGTGGTCGGCGGCGATCCGCTCGAACTCCGGCTCCAGCGCCTCGGGCCCGTACGACCAGGCGGGATCGGCGTCGGCCGGCAGCCGCACCCGCCCGCCGTCGAACTCCACGTGTCCGGCGTCCCGCAGGATGTTCAGCAGCGCCTCGTACAGCCGCCGGAACTTCGGCAGGATGCCGAGCCGTTCGGCCAGCTCCTGCCGGTCGTGGCTGTCGCCCGGCCGCAGCAGGACGCCCATCCGCTGGAACACGCCGAGCACGGCGGGGCGGCAGACCTCGGTCAGCCGCTCGTACCCGGAGATCACGCTGACGACGCCCGGGGCGTCGTCGGCGCGCGGGCGCAGCAGGTGGGGTGCGGCCGTGCGCAGGGTCGGGGCGCCGTCGACGGCGGCCAGTCGGGCGGGCGGGGTCAGCGCGGCGCCCAGGGCCGCCAGGGCGCCGGCGTCGGCGTTGATCGGCAGCACCTGCGGCAGCCGGTTGCCCAGCACGCGTTCGACGGCGGACAGCCCGTCGGCGACGGAGAGTTCGCCGATGCCGAGGTCCTGGAAGATCTCCCGCAGGCCGGGCCGGGCGCCGGAGCCGATCTGGCCCCAGTACCCCCAGTCGACGACCCGGACCGGGTAGGGGCGCAGGTGCCCGAGGTGAGTCGCGTAGGCGTCCTGGAGAGCGGCCGCGCAGCTGTACGTGCCGTTGCCCGCCGTTCCGACGAGCGCGCCCACGGAGGAGAAGAACACCAGGAAGTCGAGCGGCTCGGCGCCGAAGACCCGGTCGGTCGCCACGCTGCCGTCGGCCTTGACCGCGAGCGCGGCGGCGAACGCCCCCTCGTCGAGTGCGGCCAGCGGGCCCGGGTCGAAGGTCATGGCCGCGTGGACGACCCCGTGGATCGCGCCGAAGCGGGCCTTCACCTCTCCGGCGGCCGCTCGCAGAGCCTCGGCGTCGCGGCAGTCGGCGCGCAGGTGGAGCACCTCGCCGCCGAGGGCGCGGGCGCGGTCGGCACAGGCCCGCTGCTCCTCGCCGAGCGGGCTGCGGCTGATCCACACCACCCTGGCCCGGTACCGCTCGGCGAGTCGCAGCGTCAGCTCCCGGCCGATGCCGCCGGTACCGCCGACGATCACGTACACGCCGTGTTCGCGGTAGGGCGGCCGCTGCGGCTCCGGCAGGTCGACCGGCTGGAGCGCGGGCACATAGCGCACGCCGTGCCGCAGCAGCACCGTACGGCCGGTGGAGTCGCAGGGCTCGTCCAGTACGGCCGCCAGCAGGGCCGCTCGGGAGGTCTCGTTCTCGGCCGTCTCGTGCTGGGAGAAGTCGAGACACACCGCCCTGAGCTCCGGGCGCTCCTTGGGCAGGACCCGGACCAGCCCGTGCAGCCCGGCGGCGAAGGGGTTGGCCACGGGGTCGCCGAAGGCCGCCGCGGCGTCGCTCGTCACGACCGTCAGGCGCACCCGGCGGCCGTCGTCGGCCGGTTGTCCGGCCCAGCGGAACAGGGCCAGCACTCCGCGCCGGTGACTGTCCGCCAGCGCGCCGGGATCCCCGGCAGGGCCCTGCCCGTACGGGCGGATGCCGCCGAGGTGGTAGACGCGGTCCACCGGACCGGCCTCGGCCAGCGCCCGGACGAGGTCGTCCCGGTCGAGGTCGACGATCCGGGTGTCGTCGTCGCGGTGGTGCCGGGCGATGCCCTCCGCCAGCGGGGCGGCGTCGCACGAGGTCAGGATCAGCACCCGCGGGGAACCGGCGCCGTCGGCACCGGAATCGGACGCGGGCAGCCGCTCGGGCACCCAGGTCGGGCGGTAGCAGACCATGGCGGACGATTCCGCCGCCGCGGTCACGGGGGACGGCTGCGAGGCCGGCTGCCCGGCAGCGGCGGGCGCGGTGGGCCGGGGCAGGGGCGGCAGCCAGTACCGTTTGCGCGCGAACGGATAGGTGGGCAGCCCCACGCGGCGTGCGCCGCCTTCGGGGTGCAGCCGGGCCCAGTCCACCTCGGCGCCCCGGGTCCAGCACTCGGCCACCGTGCGCAGGTCGCCCTCGCGCAGGGCCCGTTCCAGGCGGGCCTTGTCCTCCTCCGCGGTCCGGCGTACCGGGGCCGTCCCCGTGAGCACGGACTCGGCCGCCGGGTCGCCGGCGGCGAACGCGTGCAGCCGGTCGCGGGCCTCGGCCAGATCGGCGGCGGGGAAGGCGAGCCGCGCCGGCAGTTCCTCGCGCCCGCTCTGGAGGGTGTGGGCGAGATCGGCGAGCGAGATCCGTTGCGGCCGTTGCGCCGGCTCCGCCGGGTGCGCGGCCTCCGTCGGGCGGTCCGTCAGCAGCGGGGCGATCTCCTGGACGGTGGTGCTCCCGGTGACGGGGATCCCGCTCGCCCGCTCGCCGAACGCCGCTTCGAGCTTCTCGGCCAGGTGCGCCGACTCGGCCGCGCCGAAGCCGTATTCGCCCAGCGGTGTGGCCGGGTCGAGGTCGTCGCTGCGGACGTCGAGCACCTCCGCGGTCAACCGCAGGCAGACGGCCTCCACGCGCGTGACCTCCACGCGCGCGGCCTCGGCGCGTGTGGCTTCGACGCGTGTGGCTTCGGCGCGTGTGGCTTCGGCGCGTGTGGCTTCGGCGCGTGTGGCCTCGGCGCGTGTGGCCTCGGCGCGTGTGGCTTCGGCGCGTGTGGCCTCCGCCGCGTTCTGGCTCGGGGCGGCGGGGCGCTCCAGGAACGCGGCGAGCCGTGCGGCGGACGCGCGCAGCCGCTCCTCGTCGCGTGCCGACAGCACCACCAGTTGCGGACCGGCCGCCACGGGGGCCGCCGCCCGCGCCGGCTCGGCGTCCGCCCGGTACTCCTCCACGATCAGGTGGGCGTTGGCCCCGCCGCCGCCGAAGGAGCTGACCGCGCCCCTGCGCGGCAGCTCCGCGCGCCGGCCGTCGGTGCGGAGCACGACCGGCCGCGGCCAGGGCTGCGCCTCCTGCGGGACGAAGAAGGGGGTGCCGGTGAGGTCGATGTCCGGGTTCGGCTCGGCGGAGTGCAGCGAAGGCGCGATGGTCCCGTGGCGGAGCTGCATCAGCATCTTCGTGAGGCCCGCGATGCCGGCGGCGGACTCCAGGTGACCGATGTTGGACTTCAGCGAGCCGACCGCGCAGCGCTCCACCCCCTGGGCCAGGTCGTCGTCGACCCGCTCGCGGAACGCCTCGCTCAGGCCGGAGATCTCGATCGGGTCGCCCAACGGCGTGCCGGTGCCGTGCGCCTCGACGCAGCCGATGGTGCGCGGGTCGATTCCGGCCCGGCGCAGACTCGCCCTGATCACCTCGGCCTGCGCCTGAGGACTGGGCACGGTGTAACCACCGGTCTTGCCGCCGGAGTTGACGGCGGAAGCCCGGATGACGCCGAGGACGCGGTCGCCGTCCGCGACGGCCCGGCTCAACGGCTTCAGCAGGACCGCGCCGACGCCCTCTCCGTCCACGAACCCGTCGGCGCCCTTGCCGAAGGCGCGGCAGCGGTCTCCCGGCGACGTCATGCCGTTGTCGGCCAGGGTGCGCAGGTGGGACTCGTGCAGGATCAGGTTCACGCCGCCGGCGACCGCCACCGAGCACTCCCCCGACCGCAGGCTCTCGCAGGCCAGGTGCACGGCGGTGAGGGAGGACGAGCACGCCGTGTTGAGGGTGAGGCTGGGGCCGCGGAAGTCCAGGACGTACGAGACCCGGTTGGCGATGGACCAGTGGTTGGCGCGGGCCGCGTTGGCCACGCCCAGGGCGGCGGCCTCCCCGCCCATCCACTCGTAGTCGCTGTTCATCACCCCGGCGAAGACGCCCACCGGATGGTGCTCCCGGGCGAGGCGGCGGGGCGGGTAACCGGCGTCCTCCAGGGCCGCCCACACGGTCTCCAGGAAGACGCGCTCCTGGGGGTCCATGCTCTCGGCCTCGACGGGCGCGATGCCGAAGAACAGCGGGTCGAACGCGTCGGCGTCGTCGATCAGCCCGGCCCACCGGCGGTCGGTCGGCGGGCCGCCGCCGGGACGCGCTGCCCGCGGTCCCCGCTCGGGCGGGAACTCCTGGACGCAGTGGTCGCCGTCGCGGGCCCGCGCCCACAGCTCGTCCGGGGTCCCGGCCCGCGGGTACCGCCCGGCCAGACCGATGACGGCGATGCCCTCCACGATCCCCGGCTTCGCCGCCGTCTCCGGCCTCGCCGCCGTCTCCGGTTCAGCCGCCGTCTCCGGTTCAGCCGCCGTCTCCGGCTTCGCCTGCGCACTCCGCAGAAGCCGCAGCAGTGCCTTGCGCTTGTCGTCCATGTCCGAACCCCTGCCTGCCCGCGCGCATGCGTTCCGCCTCCACCATCACTGGTGCGTCAGGCGACTGTCCCCACCTGAGCAGGTAGGTTTGGGGGCGTGAGCAGGTACGGGGCTACTCAAGTGAGTAGCGCGTCGCGCTACAACAGACCCCGCTGCCGCAGGTCGGTCGCGTACTTGACGATCAGTTCGCGCGACAGACGCGGGATGTCCTTCTCCACACCGATCCCGGCCTCCCGTACGGCGGCCCGGAACCGGTCGGCGGGGAGCGCGGACCCGGGCAGTGGCTCCTCGGGCTCGGCGAAGGCGTGCAGCAGCGGCAGCAGCGAGTGCTGCCGCTGGTGTTCGGGCAACGCGCGCAGCGCGGTCTCGAACCGCACGGACCAGTCCCCGTGGTCCGCCAGGCGCCGGATCGGGTGACCGGCCTCGTCGAGCCACGTCACGAAGTCGTCCAGCGAAACGCCGTCGTCGTGCGGGTTGACCACGTTGAACGTCCGGTATCCGTGGTCGCGCGCGCCGAGCGCGTTGACGGCTTCCGCCGTGAAGTCGACGGGCAGCCCGTCGAAGTGGGCCCGCCCAGGGCCCACGGATGAGTCGGTCCGGTAGAACGACGTCGGCGCGATGCCGGTCCGCAGCAGGCTGAACAGCAGACGGGTGAGCACGTCGGGCAGGTTCAGCTGCCCGGTGTAACGGCTGTGGGCGAGGATCATGTCCGAGCGGAACACGGCCACCGGCAGGCCGCACAGGGCGTGGGCCTCCCTCAGCAGCACCTCGCCCGCCCACTTGCTCGTGCCGTATCCGCCGGCGTAGGTGTCGTCGAGTGCCCGCACGGGGCTCAGTTCACGGATGTCACCGGTCTCGTCGAGGACGGACGGACCGGGCTGGGCGGCCACGGCGGCGGTCGAGAGATGGACGAACGGTTTGATCCTCGTGGTGATCGCCAGCCGGATCAGTTCGGCCGTGCCCACGACGTTCGGGCCGAACAACTGCTCGTACGGAAGGACGTGGTTGACCAGGGCGGCCGGGTGCGCGACCAGGTCGACCTCCTCGGCCAGCCGCCGCCAGGTCGCCTCGGTCAGCCCCAGGTTCGGCCGGCCGATGTCACCGGCGAGCACCTCGAGACGGTGCGCGGCCAGTTCCCGGTAGCGGCGCAGCAGTTCCGGGTCGCCGCTGTCGAAGACGCGGTCGAGCCGGGCCCGGGCGGCGGGCTCGTCCCGGCCGCGCACGATACAGATCACTCGCCCGCCGGTGTCGGCCAGTCGCTCCAGCCAGTCCAGGCACATGAACCGGCCGAGATAGCCGGTCGCGCCGGTGAGCAGTACGGTCCGCGGGGCGTGCCCGTCGGCCGACGGCAGCCGCGCGGCGGCAGTGGCGGCGTTGAGGGTGTCGGCGTCCAGGAACCGGTCCAGGGTGAGGTCGGCCGCGCGTACCTCGGTGCTGCCCGCGCCGTGCACCATGGCGAACGTGGGCCGCTTCGCGCCCGATACGCGGCCGGCCTCGATGTGGTCCGCGAGGGAACGCAGGTCGTTCGTCGCGCCGAGGACCGCTCCGACGGACACCTCGACGCCGTAGATCTCCGTCAGGAGCGTGGCGAAGGACACCGCGGTCAGGGAGTCGCCGCCGAGGTCCGTGAAGTGGGCGGCGCCGTCCGGCTCCTCGGTCGAGCGGCCGAGGAGCGCCTGCGCGGCGCGGCCGACCGTCTCGAACACGGGCTGGTCGGGACCGCCGTCGCGCAGTGTGCGCAGCGCGTCCTCCTGGCCCCGGGCGAGTTCGTCGTACAGCGCTTCGAGCCGCTCCGCGTAGCGTTCCCTGAGCCGGGGCGGCAGATTCTTCCGGGTGTCCGACAGGAGCCCGTTCTCCAGCGTGAAGGGCTCGGTCTCGATCAGGAAGTCGCGCGGGATCTCGTACGCGTTCAACTCGGCCTCGCGGGCCGCCAGTTGCAGGGCCTCGCGCAGCGGGGCCCGGAGGTCGTCCAGGTGTGCCGCCCGGTCGAGCGCGTCCTCGGTCGGCACGATCACCGCCAGCAGGTGGGAGCGTTCGCTGTTGCCGTAGACGAAGATCTGCCGCACGAGGGGGCTGCCGACGTAGACCCCTTCGAGGCGGGAGAGCGCGACGAACTCGCCCTGCGCGAGCTTGACCACGTTGTTGCGGCGGTCGACGTACACGTACTGGTCGGGACCGATCCGGGCCATGATGTCGCCGGTCCGGTAGTAGCCGTCCTCGTCGAAGGACCGGGCCGTCGCGTCGGGCCGCCGGTAGTAACCGGGAGTGAGGGTCTGCGTCTTGAGGACCAGCTCACCGCGCGGGTAGGGCGAGTCGGTCCGGAAGTAGCCCAGTTCGGGGACGTCGACCAGTTTGCAGTCGAGCACCGGCGGTCGCTGCACCCGCGTGTTGAGCAGTACGGACCCGGTCTCGGTGGAGCCGTACCCCTCCCACAGGGGCAGATCCAGGCAGGACTCCAGGAACTCCCGCAGTTCGGCGGAGAGCGGGGCGCTGCCGCAGAGCGCCTGAATCAGCCGCCCGCCGAACAGACGCTCCCGCAGGTCTGTCTTCACGGCGGCGTCGAGCGCCTGCCGGTCGGCGAACTCCGCGGCCCGCCGCGTCATTTCGGCCTGGTACTCCTGGAACAGCAGGTCGCAGATGCGGGGCACCATGAGCAGGGCCGTCGGCCGGGCTAGCGCGATGTCCTCGAACAGCGTCGACAGATCGCTCTTCGCCGTGAAGTAGGAGATGCCGCCCCGCCGGAGCGTCTCCACGAGCGACGAGCGGCCCGCGACATGGCTCAGCGGCAGATAGTTGACGACGATCGAGGCCACGTCGTCGGGTATGGGTACGGAGCCGGCCCACGACCGGTGCAGCATGCGCTCGGTGTAGATGGCCCCCTTCGGCGTCCCCGTGCTGCCGGACGTGTAGATCAGGAGGCGGGTGGGGTCGTCGTCGGGGCCGGGGGTGAACAGCGGTGCGGGCGGCAGGTCGCGGCCTCGTGCGATCACCGCCGCCAGTGTGTCGGGGGCCGGGTGACCGGCTGCGGCCAACCGGGCGCAGGCGGCGTCGAACGCCTCCCGTTCGACATCGTCCTCCGGGTGGTGGTCGAACACGACCAGCCGCGGCGCGGACTCGGCGGACAGCACCAACTCGACTGCGCGGTCCAGCAGTTCGACGCTCGTGGCGACGACGCGCGGACCGGTCTCCGCGATGATCGGCGCGAGCTGGGAGACGGGCGCGCCGGACTGCAACGGTACGGACACCGCACCGTGGCGCAGACACGCCAGGTCGAGGGTGACGTAGTCGCAGCTGGTGAACCCGTAGATCGCCACGAACTCCCCCGGGACGAGGGGCCGTCGGCCGGGTTCACCGGCCCCCGGGTCCGCCGCCCATTCCGCCGCGACGGCCCCGGCCCGCCCCCACAGTTCGCCGTAGCCGACGGTCCGGAACTCCGGGAGCAGCCGCAGTGACGTGCGTCCGGAGGCCGGGTCGGTCACCGGCTCCGTCGCCCGCTCGGCCATGGCCGGCCGCTCGGCGTACCCGTCCATGATCGTCGCGACGGTGCGCGACAGGACTTGCGCCTGCCCGACGTCACGCACCGCCGCGCCGACCGACGGAAGCGGCATGGCACGGCGGTACTGCGGATCGCGTGCGGACAACTCCGCGACGAGGCGGGCCGGCCGGCTGCTCGGGGAGAGGTCTGCGTCGGTCGGAGCGGGCATGGGCCGTCACCAGTTCTCTGTGGGCGGGTTCGGGTTTCGGACTCGGACTCGGGTTCGGACTCGGGTTCGGACTCGGGTTCGGACTCGGGTTCGGACTCGGGTGCGGACTCGGGTTCGGACTCGGGTGCGGACTCGGGTGCGTGCTACGTCGAGCGGACGCCGGAGCGGAACGTGGGGGCGGGGCGGAAGTTTCCGGCCGTGGCCGGCAGCACCGTGCCCGCCGCACAGTCCTGGTACCACCGGGCCAGTTCCACCCGGGACTTGATGCCGAACTTCCGGAAGATGTTCCGCAGGTGGTAGTTGACCGTGTACGAGGAGAGGTGCAGCTTCCCGGCGACCTGCCGATTCGTCATGCCCAGCACGACCAGCTCCGCCACCGCGCGCTCGGAGCCGGTGAGGGCCTGCCCCGGATCGGCCGGCCGCTCGGCGGGGCCCCGGGGGGCGGCGGGGGCCCCGGAGGCGGCGGGGGGCGGCACCTTCGGCAGCGCCAGTCGGGTGAGCCGTCCGGTGATCCTGGCGACGTCGTTACCGGCGCCGGCCTCCTCGTACAGTTCCCGCGCCGCGACGAACTCGCGCCGCGCCGCGCCCTCGCCGCGGCCGAGCAGCAGGGTCCCCAGGTCCTCCGCGGCCCAGGCGGCGGCCCAGACGTCGCGGTGCTCCCCGCGGGCCCGGGCCAGGGCGGCCCCGTCCTGGCGCAGGACGCCGTCCGCGTGCAGCGCCGAGACGGTCAGCGGCGCGTGGGCGGAGTTGTCGTGGGCGAGCGTACGCACCGCGCGGAGCGCTTTCTCGGCCAACTGGGGCGCGTTCGCGGCGAGGGCGGTGCGGACCATCCAGGGGGCCGCTCCCGGCTCCTCCACGAAGAGGACGGGTGTGTCGATCAGCTGCGCCAGCCGCCCGGTCAGCAGTTCGGCGCCCTGTGCCGCGCCGTGCCGCTCGGTCGCGACCTGGAGGGCGACCCAGTCGGGCTGGGCGTAGAGCACGTGTCGGTCCGGTTCCCGCTCGGCTTCGTAGCGTGCCACCAGCCCCTCCGCGGCGCACAGTTCGCCGCCGCGCAGGGCGGCGAGCGCATGGACGGCACCGGCCAGGGGGAGCAGCCATCGGTGCCGCCGGTCGACGACGCCCAGGGCGGCCTCGGCCCATCGACCGGCCTTTCGGTGATCGCCCTTGGCGCTCATGATCCTTGCCACGATGGCCCCCCGAACCAGGCTCGCGGGCGGCGCGCCGGACTCCCCTTCCCAACAAGCCACCTTGCGCAGCAGTTGCTCCGCCTCGGCCGTCTCGCCCAGCAGGGAGAGCTCGAGCGCCACACAGTTCGCGATGAGTTCCTCGACGAGCGAGGACCTGCCCGGCGGCAGGAGTGCGGTGGCCTGCCTGCTCAGCCACAGGGCTTCGGCCGCCCGGCCGCCCGCGCGGGCGCCCACCGAGTGGACCAGCGTCATCAACGCCTGTCCCGGTCCCTCACCCGAGGCCGGACAGCCGTGGAGGAGGGCGCTCGCCGACTCCTGGGCCTGGTCCGTCCGGCCCTCGTACAGGAGGGAGACGGCTCCGGCGGACAACGCCACCATGCTGTCCTCCTGGACCAGGCACATCGCCGTCGAGGACCGCGGCGGCGGCGCGAAGCGGGCCGGGGCGCCGGGGGTGCCGGACCGCGGAAGACGGTCGGCGCGGGCGGGCGCGGACGCGGCGTGCAGCAGCACCTGACGTACGCCGAGCGCGGTGCTCTCCACGATCGTCCTGCGGACCAGTTCGTACCGGAAGGCGAGCCGGTCGCTGCTGCGGCAGTCGAGCAGGCCCGCGTCGATGGCCCGCTGCACGCAGGCGGCGAGGCTGGCGGGAGGAACGTCGACGAGGACCGCGGCCAGGTCCTCGACGCCGAACTCCGGACCCAGCAGGGCGGCCGTTCGCAGCATGTCCTGGATCTGCTCGCCGTGGTCCTTCAGCAGGCAGTTCACGGTGGATCGCAGCCGGTCGGGCACCGCGGCGGAGGTGAGCTCGGCCGTCTGGCCCACGACGCGCACCCGGCCGTCCTCGCGCAGGCCGGCGGCCAGGGCCGCCGTCAGCAGCGGGTGACCCGCCGCCTCGTCGGCCAGTTCCGTCAGACCGGGGTCGGGCCGGGCTCCCAGGGTGTCGGCGAGGAGTTCGCGTACCGCGTCCGGGGCGAGCGGGCCGAGGGTGAGCCGGGTGCACCCCCCGTCCTCCAGCGCTCTGACGAACCGGTGCGCGGCCAGGCCGTACGCCTGGTCGCGCAGGGTGAGGAGCCACACCTGCGGTTGGTGCCGCAGCGCCGCGAGCCGGGCCGTCATCCGAGAGAGCAGGGCCTGGTCGGCATACACGTGTAAGTCGTCCAGAACCGCCAGCACCGGATGTTCCGCGGTCGGTGGCGGAAATGGGTCGGTCTCGGCGCGGACCACGGTGAACTCGCGCTTCTCGGCGATGCCGCAGACCTCGTGTACCAGGCGTGTTTTTCCGACGCCCACATCTCCCGAGATCAATATCACGCCGCCGCGGCCGGATTCCGCTTCGGCCAATGACTGAAGGATAAGGCTCATTTCCAAGGAGCGACCGCGCAGGGGACTGTTCGACACGTGACCTCATGGTTCGCGTTCAGCGTTGATCAGGCATTGAGCGAATGGGGGCTCCACACCTGGCGAATGTGACGGATCGCGAGATGGACTCGACGCCGCAGCGAAGTCCGGGGAATCGGGGGGGGAGTTGACGATCCATCAGAAACATGCGGAATGCGGATACTTGGCGATCCGCACGACGAATTGCGCCGACCTGTGTCACACAGGGACGGCCAGGAGAACTACGTCACATCCTGGGGAGATGTCTCACCGGATCAAGGTCGGGTGGCACGAGCAACAGACCTTTAACGTTCATGGACTTCACGCCAGCAGTGTTGCAGTCGGGACGGGGCCGGACAAGGGGAAAGCGCCTTCTGCAGGCGGTGCGGCGTGTGGTCATTAACACTTGGACACACTCCTTTCCACTGAGTGGAAAGGGTGCGACCGCCGCTCCTTTCCACTCAGTGGAAAGGAGCGGAAAGCCGCCGCCCCCCCCCGCACGGGGGCGCGGGGCCCCGGGAGGGGGGGGGCGGGTACGGACAGAGCCC